>NZ_LIRG01000170.1 GCF_001419695.1 Streptomyces prasinopilosus | reverse complement strand
GCCCAGTGTACGGCCGGGGGAGTACCCCCCGGCCGTACACTGGGCGGGGAGACTGGCACTCGCGTGCGAAGAGTGCCAAAAGAGGAAGAGTGCCGGGGAAAGCGCCGGACGGACGGCTTCTGGAGGTGTGTGCGTAATGCTCAGTGAACGCAGGCTCCAGGTGCTGCGTGCCATCGTCCAGGACTACGTCGGCACCGAGGAGCCCGTCGGCTCCAAGGCCCTCACCGAGCGGCACAACCTGGGCGTCTCCCCGGCCACCGTGCGCAACGACATGGCGGCCCTGGAGGACGAGGGCTTCATCGCCCAGCCGCACACCAGCGCCGGGCGCATCCCCACCGACAAGGGCTACCGGCTCTTCGTGGACAAGCTCGCCGGCGTCAAGCCGATGACCGCGCCCGAGCGGCGCGCCATCCAGAACTTCCTCGAGGGCGCCGTCGACCTGGACGACGTCGTGGCCCGCACGGTGCGGCTGCTCGCGCAGCTCACCCGGCAGGTCGCCGTCGTGCAGTACCCGTCGCTGACCCGCTCGACCGTGCGGCACGTGGAGCTGCTTTCGATGGCGCCCGCGCGCGCCATGCTGGTGCTGATCACGGACACCGGGCGGGTCGAGCAGCGCATGGTCGACTGCCCGGCGCCGATCGGCGAGGCGACCCTGGCGGATCTGCGGGCGCGGCTCAACAGCCGCGTCGCGGGCCGCCGTTTCACCGACGTACCCTCCCTCGTCGAGGACCTCCCCGAGGGCTTCGACCCCGAGGAACGCGGTACGGTCTCGACCGTGCTCTCCACTCTCCTGGAGACGCTGGTCGAGGAGAACGAGGAGCGGCTGATGATCGGCGGCACCGCCAATCTGACCCGCTTCGGACATGATTTTCCCCTGGTGATCCGGCCCGTCCTGGAGGCGCTCGAGGAGCAGGTCGTGCTCCTCAAGCTGCTCGGGGAGGCGAAGGATCCGGGCGTGACCGTCCGTATCGGTCATGAGAACGCCCACGAGGGGCTCAACTCCACGTCCGTCGTGTCGGTGGGCTACGGTTCGGGCGGCGAGGCTGTCGCCAAGCTCGGCGTGGTCGGGCCGACACGCATGGATTACCCGGGAACGATGGGAGCGGTACGAGCAGTGGCACGGTACGTCGGACAGATCCTGGCGGAGTCGTAAGTGGCCACCGACTATTACGCCGTACTCGGCGTACGCCGGGACGCGTCGCAGGAAGAGATCAAGAAGGCCTTCCGGCGACTCGCCCGCGAGCTGCATCCGGACGTCAACCCGGACCCGAAGACCCAGGAGCGGTTCAAGGAGATCAACGCCGCCTACGAGGTGCTGTCGGACCCGCAGAAGAAGCAGGTCTACGACCTCGGCGGCGACCCGCTCCAGCAGTCCGGCGGCGGTGGCGCGGGCGGCTTCGGCGCGGGCGGCTTCGGGAACTTCTCCGACATCATGGACGCGTTCTTCGGCACGGCGTCGCAGCGCGGTCCGCGCTCGCGCACCCGCCGCGGCCAGGACGCGATGATCCGCCTCGAAGTCGAGCTGGACGAGGCCGCGTTCGGCACGACCAAGGACATCCAGGTCGACACGGCGGTCGTCTGCACCACCTGCAGCGGTGAGGGCGCCGCCCCCGGCACCAGCGCGCAGACCTGCGACATGTGCCGCGGCCGGGGCGAGGTCTCGCAGGTCACGCGGTCCTTCCTGGGCCAGGTCATGACCTCGCGCCCCTGCCCGCAGTGCCAGGGCTTCGGCACCGTCGTCCCCAACCCGTGCCCGGAGTGCGCGGGCGACGGACGGATCCGCTCCCGCCGCACCCTGACGGTGAAGATCCCGGCCGGTGTGGACAACGGCACCCGGATCCAGCTGGCCGGCGAGGGCGAGGTCGGCCCCGGCGGCGGTCCCGCCGGCGACCTGTACGTCGAGATCCACGAGCTGCCGCACAGCACCTTCCAGCGGCGCGGCGACGACCTGCACTGCACGGTCACCATCCCGATGACGGCGGCCGCCCTCGGCACCAAAGTGCCGCTGGAGACGCTGGACGGCATGGAGGAGGTCGACATCCGGCCCGGCACCCAGTCCGGCCAGTCGATCCCGCTGCACGGCCGGGGCGTCACGCACCTGCGCGGCGGCGGCCGGGGCGACCTCGTCGTGCACGTCGAGGTGCAGACCCCGGGCAAGCTCGACGTCGAACAGGAGCGCCTGCTGCGCGAACTCGCCAAGCTCCGCGGCGAGGAGCGCCCGCTGGGCCAGTTCCAGCCGGGCCAGCAGGGCCTGTTCTCCCGGCTGAAGGACGCCTTCAACGGACGCTGACGGGCGGGTTCGCCGCGGGGACCGGACGAAGTCCCCGCGGCGCCCTCCCGGACCCGGACCGCGCCGGATCCGGTGTCGCACGGTTGCCGACCCTGCGCCGGTGCTCCCGCGCCGACCCGCCCCCGGTCCGCGGTCCGCTGCACTCGCCGGCCCCGCGCGATCCGCCCTCCGGGCCGCTTCCGGTCCCTCTCCGGTCCGTCCTCGACCCGCTCCCGACCCGTCCTGATCCATCCTGATCCAATTCGGAGATGTCCGGAGGACGTGGCAACATGCCGTCATGTCCTTGGCCCTCACCGACCTCCTCCGGCACCCCGTGGTGCAGGCCCCGATGGCGGGCGGAGTCGCCGTGCCGCAGCTCGCCGCGGCCGTCTCCGAGGCGGGCGGGCTCGGGTTCCTGGCGGCCGGGTACAAGACCGCGGACGGGATGTACCAGGAGATCAAGCAGCTGCGCGGGCTGACCGGCCTCGCCTTCGGCGTGAACGTCTTCATGCCGCAGCCCGAGACCCCCGACCCCGCCGCCGTCGGCGTCTACGCCCACCAGCTGGCCGGTGAGGCCCCCTGGTACGCCACCGAGCTCGGCGACCCCGACTGCGGCCGCGACGACGGCTACGACGCCAAACTCGCGGTCCTGCTCGACAACCCCGTCCCGGTGGTGTCGTTCCACTTCGGCGTGCCCTCCCGTGACGTCCTGGACGCCCTGCGCCGCGCCGGCACGTTCACCCTGGCCACCGCCACCACCCCCGAGGAGGCGCGGGCGGTGGAGGAGGCGGGCGCCGACGCGGTGATCGCGCAGGGCGTCGAGGCCGGCGGACACCAGGGCACCCACCGGGACGACCCGAAGGCGGAGGGCTCCGGCATCGGACTGCTGTCCCTGGTCAGCCAGGTGCGGGAGGCCGTGGGCATCCCGGTCGTCGCGGCCGGCGGCATCATGCACGGCAGCCAGATCGCCGCCGTCCTCGCGGCCGGCGCCTCGGCGGCCCAGCTCGGCACGGCGTTCCTCGCCACCCACGAGTCCGGCGCGCACGCCCTGCACAAGCGGGCGCTGACCGACCCCCTGTACGCCCGCACCGAACTGACCCGCGCCTTCTCCGGCCGGCCGGCCCGCGCCCTGGTCAACCGCTTCCTGCGCGAACACGGCCCGTACGCGCCCGCCGCCTACCCGGACGTCCACCATCTGACCGCCCCGCTGCGCAAGGCCGCGGCCGCCGCCGGGGACCCGCAGGGCATGGCGCTGTGGGCGGGACAGGGCCACCGGATGGCCCGCGAGCTGCCCGCCGGGCAGCTGGTGGAGGTGCTGGCCGCCGAACTCACCGCCACCCGGAACGCGTTGTCGGCGGGAGGTGCCCGATGACCGCCCCGGTCTTCGTCGTGGACGACTTCGGCACGGACGGCTCCGGCCACCACGTGCTCGACGGCCCCGAGGGACGGCACGCCGTCTCCGTGAAGCGGCTGCGGGCCGGGGAGACCGTCGTCCTCACCGACGGCGCCGGCCGCCGGGCCGAGGGCGAGGTGACCGGCACCGAGGGCAAGGACCGGCTGATCGTGCGCCTCGGCGACGTCGTCGAGGAACCCGTCGAGTCGCCCCGGCTCACCGTCGTCCAGGCCCTGCCCAAGGGGGACCGGGGCGAGCTGGCCGTGGAGACGATGACCGAGGTCGGCGTCGACGCGGTCGTGCCGTGGTCGGCTTCGCGCTGCGTCACCCAGTGGCGCGGCGAGCGCGGGCTGAAGTCCCTCGGCAAATGGCGGGCCACGGCCCGCGAGGCCGGCAAGCAGTCCCGCCGGACGCGCTTCCCGGAGGTCGCGGACGCGGCCACGACCCGTCAGGTTGCGTCGCTTCTCGCCGAAGCGGACTTCGCCGCCGTCCTCCACGAGAGCGGCACCACCCCCCTCGCCACCGCCGAACTCCCCGCCTCCGGCACCATCGTGCTGGTCGTCGGCCCCGAAGGCGGCGTCTCGCCGGAGGAGTTGGACCTCTTCGCGCAGGCCGGCGCCGAGCCCTACCGCCTGGGCCGCAGCGTGCTGCGCACCTCCACCGCCGGCACCGCGGCGGCGGCCGTCCTCCTGGCCCGCACGGGCCGCTGGTCCTGACGGCGCCGGCCGCCGCCCACCGCGCGGCCGGTGACCGCGGGGAACGGCCGCCGGCCGTCCGACTCCCCGGGTCCGGGACCGCGGACGGGCCCTCCGGGGCGGCGTCCACCGCGCGTGCGCCCACGGTGGTGCGCGGTGTCCGTATGCGCCCTACCGTCACGCCGGGGACGGTGGCAGGCTGCCGTCCATGGCGTCCAAGAGGGCACTGACGAGGAGTTGGCGCCGGCCCCGGCCGACGCCGTGGCCGGGGGCCGGGCGAGGGGCACGGTGGCGGCGGGCGGTGCCGGCCGCGGCGCTCGCCGCGGTCGCCGCGGGCGGGGCCGTGGCGTGCGAGCCGGGCTCGATCGGCTCGGCCGCGGTGGCGCTCACGACCGACGAGACGGTCACCAAGGAGCTCAACCGCCAGAAGGACGGCGTGCGCTGGCTCAACTGCGCCGCCTCCTACGGCGACGGGGCGAGCACGCCGTCGCGGTCCGCGGACGCGGACGAGAGGACCGTGGCCACCGTGGACTGCGAGGGGGAGACCGAGGGCGGCAAGGAGATCACCGTCACCGGGAAGGTCACCCACGCCGTCAACGGCGCCTGCGTGCGCGGGGACATCACCGCGAAGGTGGACGGCAGGCAGGTGTTCCGGGTCGACGGCCTGGGCGACTGCGACGCCACCAGCCCGCCGGCCGTGGGCGAGCCCACGCAGCGCGGTCCGCGGCCCACCGTCACCGTCACGGTCACGACGACCGTGTGGTGCGACCAGTACCCCTCCTGCCGTCCCGTCGAGGGCAAGTGATCCGAACCCCTGCCGCCGCCGGCCGCGCCTGCGTAGGGTGACCGGGTGACACAGCCTGCATCGGTCGCCCCCGCCGCCTATCTCCGGTTCCCGCACCCGCACGGCGAGCTGGTCGCCTTCACCGCCGAGGACGACGTGTGGCTCGCCCCGCTCGACGGCGGCCGCGCCTGGCGGGCCAGCGCCGACAACGTGCCGGTGACGATGCCCCGCATCTCGCCCGACGGCACCACCGTCGCCTGGACCTCCACCCGTGACGGCGCCCCCGAGGTGCACGTCGCGCCCGTCGAGGGCGGCCCCGGCAGACGCCTGACGTACTGGGGGAGCGGCAGGACCCAGGTGCGCGGCTGGACCCCGGACGGGAGGGTCCTGGCGCTCAGCACCCACGGCCAGGCCAGCCTGCGCCGCACCTGGGCCCGCGCGGTCCCCCTCGACGGAGGCCCCGCCACCACGCTGCCATACGGCCCCGTCGGCGACGTCGTCCACGGGCCGCGCACCGTCCTGCTCTCCGCGACGATGGGCCGCGAGGCCGCCGCGTGGAAGCGCTACCGGGGCGGCACGGCGGGCAAGCTGTGGATCGAGCGCGAGCCGGGTGAGGCCGGGGCCGGCGAAGCGCCAAGGGCGCCCGGAGCGACCGGGGCCACCGGAGTCCCCGAAGCCCCCGGAGCCTCCGGAGTCCCCGAAGCCGCCCCGTCCTCGGGCGAGTTCGTGCGGCTGCACGCCGACCTCGACGGGAACATCGAGTACCCGCTCTGGGTGGGCACGAGAGTCGCCTTCCTCTCCGACCACGAGGGCACCGGCGCGCTGTACTCCTCCCTCGCCGACGGGTCCGACCTGCGCCGGCACACCCCCCTCGGCGGGTTCTACGCCCGGCACGCCGCCACCGACGGCGCCCGCGTCGTCTACTCCAGCGCGGGACGGCTGTGGATCCTGGACGACCTGGACGGGGCCGAGCCCCGCCCGCTCGACGTCCGGCTCGGCGGCCAGCGCGTCGACCTGACGCCGTTCCCGGTGAACGCCGCCCGCTGGTTCGGCTCCGCCGCCCCCGACCACACCGCGCGCGGCAGCGCCGTCTGCGTGCGCGGCGCCGTCCACTGGGTCACCCACCGGTCCGGGCCCGCCCGGGCCCTCGCCGCCACCCCCGGCGTCCGGGCCCGGCGCCCGCGCACCTTCCGCGCGAACGGCGAGGAGTGGGTGGTGTGGGTGACGGACGCCGAGGGCGAGGAC
>NZ_LIRG01000017.1 GCF_001419695.1 Streptomyces prasinopilosus | reverse complement strand
CTTCCGCTGCCCCCGTTCGAACCCGCGGCGGTCCACCACGGTGCAGCGAATCCACTTGACCAGCACCGCGCCATCGTAAGGCCGCGGAGCACGACCCGGTCACCCTTGGCGGGACTGCTTCTCCGCACGCGAGCGGTCCGGCATGACAGGATGGACAACCTGCCAGGTCCGCCCGGCAGTTGGACTGAAGGGCAGGACGGTCGCACGGGGAAGGGGAAGACTGGTGAACGGCGTCAACAAGGGCATCGGCAAGGTCGAGATCGCGTTGAGGTGGGACCCGAGTCCTGCGGGGCAGCCGGCCACCGACCTGGATCTCGTCGCCGCGCCCTACCCGGCAAGCGATCCGTACGGCGATCCCTCCTACGTGGTGCACTTCGACAGCCGCTCCCCCGACGGCACGATCATCCTCAACCGGGACAGCACGGACGGCAAGGGTTTCGGCTTCGACGAGGTCATGACCCTGGAACTGAACCGGCTCGACGCGCGGTACGCGCGCGTGGTGGTGGGGGTCGTCGTGCAGCAGCACCAGGAGCCGCGCACCTTCGCCGGCGTGACGCACCCCGGCCTGCGCATCCGCGAGGGGTACACCGTCCTGGCCGAGGACGACTTCGGCGGTGTTGCGGGGGCCACGGCGGCCGTGGTCGCCGAGTTCACCCGGAACGACACCGGGGTCTGGGAGTTCCGCCCCGGGGTCCGGGGGTTCCAGGGAGACCCCTCGTCCTTCACCCGCGCCATGGGAGCCGTCCGCCGCTCCTGAGCCGCCCCCGCGGCCGGCACCCGGACGGGGACGGCCGCGGGACGGAAAGGACGAAAGGAAGGGGCACCGGCCGAAGCCGGTGCCCCTCCCTCATTCCCTCAGCCGGTCGCACCGGGCGGGGACGCCCGTGCGAGCGGTGTCACGCCCTGCCTCAGCTGCAGCCGCTGGTCGAGCCGCAGCCCTCGCAGATGTAGCAGGAGCCGGCGCGCTGCATCTTCGTCCCGCAGGAGAAGCAGAGCGGGGCGTCGGCCTGGATGCCCAGCTGCATCTCGACCAGTTCCGCGCTGGTGTGGGCCTGCTGCGGGGCGGGCTTGGCCGCCTCGGCCTCGGCCTTCGGCGTGGCGACCGCCTTCAGCTCCTGGGTCCGCGGCGCGGACTGGGCGAGGCCCTCGACGTCGAGCTCGTCGTCGGTCGGCTCGTAGGAACCGGTCTCGAGGTGGCGCTGACGCTCGTCGGCGGAGTGGATGCCGAGCGCGGAGCGCGTCTCGAAGGGCAGGAAGTCCAGCGCCAGGCGACGGAAGATGTAGTCGACGATGGACTGCGCCATCCGCACGTCCGGGTCGTCCGTCATGCCGGCCGGCTCGAAGCGCATGTTGGTGAACTTCGAGACGTACGTCTCCAGCGGGACGCCGTACTGGAGGCCGACGGAGACCGCGATGGAGAAGGCGTCCATCATGCCCGCGAGGGTCGAGCCCTGCTTGGACATCTTCAGGAAGACCTCGCCGAGACCGTCGTCCGGGTAGGAATTGGCGGTCATGTAGCCTTCGGCGCCGCCGACGGTGAAGGACGTGGTGATGCCGGGACGTCCCTTCGGCAGACGCTTGCGGACCGGGCGGTACTCGACCACCTTCTCGACCGCGGCACGGATCGTGTCCTCGGTCTTCTCGGTGATCTCGGCCTTCTCCTTCTCCTTGGTCTTGGCGGAGAGGGGCTGGCCGACCTTGCAGTTGTCGCGGTAGATGGCGAGCGCCTTGACGCCCATCTTCCAGGCCTCGAAGTAGACCTCCTCGACGTCCTCGACGGTCGCCGACTCCGGCAGGTTGACCGTCTTGGAGAGGGCGCCGGAGATCCACGGCTGGATCGCGGCCATCATGCGGACGTGGCCCATCGCGGAGATGGAGCGCTCGCCCATGGCGCAGTCGAAGACCTCGTAGTGCTCGTGCTTGAGGGCGGGGGCGTCGATCACGTTGCCGTGCTCGGCGATGTGGGCGACGATCGCCTCGATTTGCTCCTCCTGGTAACCCAGGCGGCGCAGGGCCTGCGGGACGGTGCCGTTGACGATCTGCATCGAGCCGCCGCCGACCAGCTTCTTGAACTTGACCAGGGCGAGGTCGGGCTCGAGGCCGGTGGTGTCGCAGGACATCGCGAGGCCGATGGTGCCGGTCGGGGCGATGACGGACGCCTGGGAGTTACGGAAACCGTTCTTCTCGCCGAGGCTCAGCACGTCCTGCCAGGCCTCGGTGGCGGCCGCCCAGATCGGCGTGTCCAGGTCGTCCATGCGGACGGCCTTGGCGTTCTCGTCGGAGTGCTGCTTCATGACCCGCAGGTGCGGCTTCGCGTTGCGGGCGTAGCCGTCGTACGGGCCGACGATGGCGGCCAGTTCGGCGGAGCGCCGGTACGACGTGCCGGTCATCAGGGAGGTGATGGCGCCGGCCAGGGCGCGGCCGCCGTCGGAGTCGTAGGCGTGGCCGGTCGCCATCAGCAGGGCGCCGAGGTTGGCGTAGCCGATGCCGAGCTGGCGGAAGGCGCGGGTGTTCTCGCCGATCTTCTGGGTCGGGAAGTCCGCGAAGCAGATGGAGATGTCCATCGCGGTGATGACCAGCTCGACGACCTTCGAGAAGCGCTCGGCGTCGAAGGACTGGTGGCCCTTGCCGTCGTCGTCGAGGAACTTCATCAGGTTCAGCGACGCGAGGTTGCAGGACGTGTTGTCCAGGTGCATGTACTCGCTGCAGGGGTTCGAGCCGTTGATCCGGCCGGACTCCGGGCAGGTGTGCCAGTTGTTGATGGTGTCGTCGTACTGGATGCCCGGGTCGGCGCAGGCCCAGGCGGCCTCGGCCATCTTGCGGAAGAGCGCCCTGGCCTCGACCTCCTCGATGACCTCGCCGGTCATGCGGGACGTCAGGGCGAACTTGCCGCCGTCCCGGACCGCCTTCATGAACGTGTCGTTCACACGGACCGAGTTGTTGGCGTTCTGGTACTGGACGGACGTGATGTCGTCGCCGCCCAGGTCCATGTCGAAGCCCGCGTCGCGCAGGGCGCGGATCTTCTCCTCCTCCTTGACCTTGGTCTGGATGAAGTCCTCGATGTCGGGGTGGTCGACGTCGAGGATGACCATCTTGGCGGCGCGCCGGGTGGCGCCGCCCGACTTGATCGTGCCGGCGGAGGCGTCGGCGCCGCGCATGAAGGAGACCGGGCCGGAGGCGTTCCCGCCGGAGGACAGCAGTTCCTTGGAGGAGCGGATGCGGGAGAGGTTCAGGCCGGCACCGGAGCCGCCCTTGAAGATCATGCCCTCTTCCTTGTACCAGTCGAGGATCGACTCCATGGAGTCGTCGACGGACAGGATGAAGCAGGCGGAGACCTGCTGCGGCTGGGGCGTGCCGACGTTGAACCAGACGGGGCTGTTGAAGCTGAAGATCTGGTGCAGGAGGGCGTAGGCCAGCTCGTGCTCGAAGATCTCGGCGTCGGCGGGGGAGGCGAAGTACTTGTGGTCCTCGCCGGCCTTCCGGTACGTCTTCACGATGCGGTCGATCAGCTGCTTGAGGCTGGTCTCGCGCTGCGGGGTGCCCACGGCACCGCGGAAGTACTTGCTGGTGACGATGTTGACCGCGTTCACCGACCAGAAGTCGGGGAACTCGACGCCACGCTGCTCGAAGTTGACCGAGCCGTCGCGCCAGTTGGTCATGACGACGTCCCGACGCTCCCAGGTCACCTCGTCATAGGGGTGGACTCCGGGAGAGGTGTGGATGCGCTCGACTCGCAGCCCCTTGCCGACCTTGCCGCTGCCCTTGGCCCGGGAACTCCGTGTCGGACCGCTCGCCGTCTCTGTCATGCCGCCTCCCTGGTACGGGCAAAACGCCCTGAAGTGCCCCGATGTTCCCGTGGCACGGTGTTTGTTCTGATGCCGCGGGCGCACACTCACGTCGCCCGCGGCAGGTCTTCTCATCGCCGCGGCCCGGCCGCCCCCGGCCGCGGTACCGGGCGGAATCCGCCGGTCAGCCGGTGGGCCGGGCGGGCTCCGGGACCTGGACGGTCCCTCCGGGCCCGTCGTCGCCCGCCCCGCCCTCCGCGACGGCCCCCTCGGGGACTCCGTCGCCCGCGGCGGGGTGCCCCACCTGCCTGAGTTCCGTGATCGCCGCCTCGAAGTCCTCGAGCGACTCGAACGCCCGGTAGACGGACGCGAACCGCAGATAGGCGACGAGGTCGAGCTCCTGCAGGGGGCCGAGGATGGCCAGTCCCACGTCGTGGGTGGTCAGTTCGGCGCTCCCGGTGGCCCGCACCGCCTCCTCGACCCGCTGGCCGAGCTGCGCGAGCGCGTCCTCGGTGACCGGACGCCCCTGGCACGCCTTGCGCACACCGTTGATGACCTTGGTGCGGCTGAACGGCTCGGTGACGCCGGAGCGCTTGACCACCATGAGCGAGCACGTCTCCACGGTCGTGAAACGTCGGGAGCAGTCGGGGCACTGGCGGCGCCTGCGGATCGACGTGCCGTCGTCGGTCGTACGACTGTCGACGACACGGCTGTCGGGGTGCCTGCAGAAGGGGCAGTGCATGAAATCCCAACCCTCCCTCGCAGCAGACTCCATGGCCTCAAGAGGCCCGTCGGGCCCCGTGAAGCTGCTCCAGCATAAGCGATCTCCGAGGGCCTCAGAACCGCGGGACCACAACTTCTGGGCAGCTGGTGCAATCCAACCACTAGATGTGGTGATTGGCTCATTCATACACCCCAGCACGCGTGTCGCTCGAACCGGGGCGGAGCACCGCCGTCGCCCCTCCTCACGAAGCGCTCACGCACCGCGACGGTACGAGCCCGTGAAGTCCCGCGCATGCCCCGGAACAGCCGTGCGAAACCTCCCGCGGGATCACCCGGGCGGCCTCCCGCCGAACCGTGCGGGGAACCCCCGGACGGAGTCGGGGACGACCGGCCCGGCGGCTCCCGGACGGGCCGGTTCCGCGCGCACGGCGCCCGTCGCGCGCGAGGAGACGCCGCACACGAGGAGACGCCGTGCACGCCGGGAGGAGACCGCGTGCGGCTCCCGGAGAGACCTGGGGGCGGCCGGGCCGTCCCCCGTGCCGCGGGGGCGGCGAATGACAGACTGAGCGCGGCCGGGAAACCGGTGCGCCGACGGTGAAGAATGCGAGAATGAGCGCCTTTGCCCGATAGGGGGAATTGTGGCCAATACACTTCCTCGGGCAATCACAGAAGGAAATTCACGTTTTTTCACTCGAACGTGTGTTTGGCGCAACCTTTCGAAAGCTACTACCGTTGTGCTGCAGGGAGACCATCGAGAGGGGCCGACGTGACCACCACCGCAGACAGCGCCAGCATCACTGCCCAGGGCCGGCCCGAGCCGGTGCCTGCGATGAGCGAAGCCACGCATCCCGAGGGCCAGAAGCGCTCCTTGCCGGGCCGGCCTCCCGGCATCCGGGCGGACAGCTCGGGACTCACCGACCGCCAGCGTCGGGTGATCGAGGTCATCAGGGACTCGGTGCAGCGCCGCGGCTACCCGCCGTCCATGCGCGAGATCGGCCAGGCGGTCGGCCTCTCCAGCACCTCCTCGGTGGCACACCAGCTGATGGCGCTGGAGCGCAAGGGCTTCCTGCGCCGCGACCCGCACCGTCCCCGCGCGTACGAGGTGCGCGGCTCCGACCAGGCCGCCTCCGTGCAGCCCGCGGACACCGCGGGCAAGCCGGCCGCGTCGTACGTGCCGCTGGTCGGCCGTATCGCCGCCGGCGGCCCCATCCTCGCCGAGGAGTCGGTCGAGGACGTCTTCCCCCTCCCCCGTCAGCTCGTCGGTGACGGTGAGCTGTTCGTCCTGAAGGTCGTCGGCGACTCCATGATCGAGGCCGCGATCTGCGACGGCGACTGGGTCACGGTCCGGCGCCAGCCCGTCGCCGAGAACGGCGACATCGTCGCCGCGATGCTCGACGGCGAAGCCACCGTCAAGCGCTTCAAGCGCGAGGACGGCCACATCTGGCTCCTCCCGCACAATGCGGCCTACGAGCCGATCCCCGGTGACGAGGCGACCGTTCTGGGCAAGGTGGTGGCCGTTCTGCGCCGCGTCTGAGCCGTCGCGGGAGCCGGCCGGTCCGGACCCCGCCCCTGGTCCGGGCCCCGGAACCCCTGCGCCGGTTCCGGGGCCCTGTGCTGTCCCTTCCCCGCCCCGGTACCGCCCTGCGGCCCCCCGTGCCGCCGGGCCGCGGACCGGCACGGACCCTTCGGTCCCTGCCGGTCCCGGTGCTTCGTCCCTCCGCACCGGGCCCCGCGCCTCCCCGGTCGGCCCTGCCCCGGCCGGCTTCGCCTCAGTCCGCTCCGCCCTCGGCCCGGGTCGCCGCCGCATCGATCGCGGCCAGGGACTTCCTCACCTGGTTGCGGTCCGTGGTGAACCAGAAGTCGGGCAGCGAGGCCTTCAGATAGCTGCCGTAGCGTGCCGTCGCCAGCCGCTGGTCCAGGACGGCCACCACACCGCGGTCACCCGTGGCCCGGACGAGCCGGCCGGCGCCCTGCGCCATGAGCAGCGCGGCGTGGGTGGCGGCGACCGCCATGAAGCCGTTCCCGCCCGCGTCCTCCACGGCCTTCTGGCGAGCGCTCATCAGCGGGTCGTCCGGGCGCGGGAAAGGGATCTTGTCCATGACGACCAGCTGACAGCTGGGGCCGGGGACGTCGACGCCCTGCCAGAGCGACAGGGTGCCGAAGAGGCAGGTCTTCGGGTCGGCGGCGAAGTTCTTGATCAGCTCGCCGAGGGTCTCCTCGCCCTGCAGGAGGATCGGGAACTCCGGGATCCGGGAACGCAGTTCCTCGGCAGCGAGCTGAGCGGCCCGCATCGAGGAGAACAGGCCCAGCGTGCGGCCGCCCGCGGCCTGGATCAGCTCGGTGAGTTCGTCGAGCATGTCCGCGCGGTCGCCGTCGCGGGCCGGGCGCGCCAGGTGCTTGGCGACATAGAGGATCCCCTGTCTGGGGTAGTCGAACGGAGAGCCCACGTCGACGCCCTTCCACTGCGGGAGGTCGTCCCCCTCGACGCCCTCGGGGCCGAGGCCCAGGGAGGCGCCCACCCCGTTGAAGTCGCCGCCCAGCTTCAGGGTCGCGGAGGTCAGGACGACCGAGCGGTCGGAGAAGAGCTTCTCCCTCAGGAGGCCCGAGACCGACATGGGGGCGACGCGCAGCGAGGCCCCGAACCGATCATGGCGCTCGTACCAGACGACGTCCCATTCGGAACCGTTGGTGATGCGCTCCGCCACGTCGTGCACGCTCTCCACCGAGGCGAGCGCCTGTCTGCGGACCGCGTCCTCGTCCTGGACGGACTTGTCGCGGGTGTTCCCGATGGCGGAGATGACGGTCCGGCAGGCGTCGCGCAGCGCCATCAGCGCGTACCCGAGGTCCTCCGGGATCTCCTCGAGACGACCGGGGAGGGCCAGCTCCATCAGCCGTTCGAAGCCTTCGGCCGCGGTCTGCAGCCGGTCGGCCGCCTTCTCGTCGACGAGCTTCGCGGCACGGCGCACCGCGCGGTTGACCTGGCCGGGGGTGAGCTCCCCCGTGGCGACTCCGGTGACCCGGGAGACCAGCTCATGGGCCTCGTCCACGATCAGCACCTCGTGCTGCGGCAGCACCGGGGCGCCCTCGATCGCGTCGATCGCCAGGAGCGCGTGGTTGGTGACGACGACCTCGGCGAGCTTGGCGCGCTCGCGGGCCATCTCCGCGAAGCACTCCGCGCCGTAGGCGCACTTCGTGGCGCCCAGGCACTCCCGCGACGACACCGATACCTGGGACCAGGCCCGGTCGGAGACGCCCGGGGTGAGGTCGTCCCGGTCGCCGTCCTCCGTCTCGTCCGCCCAGTCGCGCAGGCGCAGCAGGTCCTGCCCCAGCTTGCTCGTGGGGGCGGCCGCCTCGAACTGGTCGAAGAGACCCTCCTCCTCGTCCTGCGGCACGCCCTCGTGGAGCCGGTGCAGACAGACGTAGTTCGACCGGCCCTTGAGCATGGCGAACTGCGGGCGGCGGCGCAGCAGCGGATGCAGCGCCTCCACCGTGCGCGGAAGGTCGCGCTCGACGAGCTGGCGCTGCAGGGCCAGCGTGGCCGTCGCCACGACGACCCTCTCCCCCTGGGCGAGCGCGGGCACCAGATAGCCGAGCGACTTTCCGGTGCCGGTGCCGGCCTGGACCAGCAGATGGGAGGCGTCGTCGATCGCTTCGGCGACGGCTTCGGCCATGGTCACCTGGCCGGGGCGCTCCGTGCCGCCGACGGCGGCGACGGCGGCGTGCAGGAGTTCGGGGAGTGAGGGCTTCGTCATAGCGCGACCACCCTACGGCCCGGCACCGACAATCGTGCGCCGACCGCGAAGGCCGAGGGCGCGACGGGGCCCCCGCGACCCGCCGACCATGCCCCCGTGCCCTGGCCGGCCCGGCGGCTCCCCGGCGGGTCGGCCACAGGAAGGCGTCACGTTCCCGGCCCTCCGGGAAACGTCCAGGTCAGAAAGCTCGTAGCGAAACCGTTGCCGTCCCGTCGGCCGCCCCCCACGGCGAACGCATAGTGTGTGGTGCCGTTCCCGGTGGCCGTGCGAGGGGTCCGGACTCCGTCCGGGTCCAGGACGCGAGCACGGCCGAAGCACCACGTTCGTCCACCTCAGGGGGAGTCAGATCATGCGATCCATACGGCCGTCGTCCACCACTCGCCGAGGCGGAGGGACGCGCCGCGGAACCTCTCCCGCACTGACCGCCGTCGCGCTCGCCTCGGCGCTCGCGCTCACCGTCACCGCCTGCGGTTCGGGGGACGACACGGCGGGCGGCGAATCCTCCGCGACCGCCTCGGCCGGGGACGGCAAGATCCGGATCCCGAGCGACCTCGCGGACCGGCTCAAGGAGCACGGGATCGACCTCGACAAGTGGCGGAACGGCGACTGGAAGAACTGGGACAAGGACGACTGGCTGCGCGAGGCCAACGACTACGTCAACCCGATCATCGAGGACCTGTGGGACCCGGACCGCATGCGGGACGCCGAGCAGCCGGACCCGGAGGTCGCCGAGAGCGACATCTCCGGTGACCAGGGCGTGACGGACCCGACGCCTCAACCGGTGCCGGCACGGGCCGTGCCGCCGTCGTACCACGACAACGCCCCCACGGCGGGCAAGGTGTTCTTCGACTCCCCCGAGGGCACGATGGTGTGCTCCGCGACCGTGGTGCAGGACCCCGCCAACCCGGGCAGGTCCAACATGGTGTGGACCGCCGGACACTGCGTGCACGCCGGCAAGAAGGGCGGCTGGTACCGCAACATCGTCTTCGTTCCGTCGTACAACGACGCGGGCAGGCCGAGCGGCGAGATCGAAGGCGCCGCCCGGGACGAGGTCGCCCCGTACGGTGTCTGGTGGGGCGACTGGGCGCAGACCTCCGACCAGTGGATCGAGCAGGGCGGCGCGACCGGCGGTGACGGCGCCCCGCACGACTACGCCGTCATCCATGTGACGCCGGAGAAGGGCGGCGACGGCAAGTCGTTGGAGGAGAAGGTCGGTTCGGCACTGCCGGTGGACTTCAACGCTCCCGCCGTGCCGGACGTGGAGAGCGTGACCGCGACCGGCTACCCGGCCGGCGCCCCGTACGACGGCCAGAAGCTGTTCAGCTGCGAGGACCGGCCGGGCCGGCTCTCGCTGGGCGCCTCCGAGCCGACGATGTACCGCATCGGATGCAGCATGACCGCCGGTTCGTCCGGTGGCGGCTGGGTCGCGGAGGGCTCCGACGGCAAGCCGGCGCTGGTGTCCAACACCTCCATCGGCCCGGTGACGTCGGGCTGGCTCGCCGGCCCGCGGCTGGGGGACGAGGCCAAGGGCGTGTACGAGGCGGTCAGCGACAAGTTCGCCGGCCGGTGACCGCCGGCCGCTCCGGCGCCGGCTGCGTTCCCACGGGCCCCGCCCGGGCGGGAACGGCGTCGCGGTGACGGCGCCCGCACGGGCGGCACGCCGGAGGGGCGCCCGGCGGCGGACGGTCCCCGGGGGGTGGACGGCGGGACCGCGCCGGTGTCCCTCACCGGCCGGCGGCACCCGGCTCGCGGGCCCGCGGCCGGGCCGGGGCGCCGAGGCGGTGCACCGGAACACGGGCGGGGCCCGCGGCGGGCGGTGAGCGCGGCGGGACGTGAGGACAGCGGTCACCGGTCCCCGTGCACGCCTACGGCCCGCCCCCGCCGTGAAGCGGGGACGGGCCGTCTCCGTCGCGCGTGAAGTCGCGGGCCGCGGACTCAGCCGCCGGTCGGCGTGGGCACGAACGGCGTGAGTTCCGCCGCCAGTTCCTCGTGCACCCGCACCTTGAGCAGGGTGCCCTCCGCGAGGTGCTCCTCGGAGATCACCTCGCCCTCGTCGTGGGCGCGGGCGACCAGCTTGCCGTGCGTGTACGGCACGAGCGCCTCGACCTCCACGGCCGGACGGGGCAGCTCGTCGTCGAGGAGGGCGAGCAGTTCGTCGATGCCCTGGCCGGTGCGGGCGGAGACCGCGATGGCGCGCTTCTCCTCCCGCAGCAGCCGCTGGAGCGTCAGCGGGTCCGCCGCGTCGGCCTTGTTGATCACGACGATCTCGGGTACGCCGGTGGCGCCGACGTCCCTGATCACCTCGCGCACGGCGGCCAGCTGCTCCTCCGGGACGGGGTGCGAGCCGTCCACCACGTGCAGGATCAGATCGGCGTCGCCGACCTCCTCCATCGTGGAGCGGAACGCCTCGACGAGGTGGTGCGGCAGGTGCCGGACGAAACCGACGGTGTCGGCCAGCGTGTACAGCCGTCCGCCCGGCGTCTCGGCCCGGCGCACGGTCGGGTCGAGGGTCGCGAACAGGGCGTTCTCGACCAGCACGCCCGCGCCCGTGAGGCGGTTGAGCAGCGAGGACTTGCCGGCGTTGGTGTAGCCCGCGATGGCGACGGAGGGCACCTTGTTGCGCTTGCGCTCCTGGCGCTTGATGTCGCGGCCGGTCTTCATCTCCGCGATCTCCCGGCGCATCTTCGCCATCTTCTCGCGGATCCGGCGCCGGTCGGTCTCGATCTTGGTCTCACCGGGGCCGCGGGTGGCGAGTCCGCCGCCCGAGCCGCCGCCCATCTGCCGGGACAGCGACTGGCCCCAGCCGCGCAGCCTGGGCAGCATGTACTGCATCTGCGCGAGCGCGACCTGCGCCTTGCCCTCCCGGGACTTGGCGTGCTGGGCGAAGATGTCCAGGATCAGGGCCGTCCGGTCGATGACCTTGACCTTGACGACGTCCTCGAGGTGGATCAGCTGGCCGGGGCTCAGCTCGCCGTCGCAGACGACCGTGTCCGCGCCCGTCTCGAGCACGATGTCGCGCAGTTCCTGGGCCTTGCCGGAGCCGATGAAGGTCGCCGCGTCGGGCTTGTCGCGGCGCTGGGTCACGCCGTCGAGCACGAGGGCGCCCGCCGTCTCCGCCAGGGCGGCGAGCTCCGCGAGGGAGTTCTCCGCGTCCTGCACGGTTCCCGACGTCCACACGCCGACGAGTACGACGCGCTCCAGGCGGAGCTGCCGGTACTCGACCTCGGTGACGTCCTCGAGCTCGGTGGAGAGGCCGGCGACGCGGCGCAGGGCCGCGCGCTCGGAGCGGTCGAACTGGTCGCCGTCCCGCTCCCCGTCGATCTCGAGGCTCCAGGCGACGTCCGCTTCCATCAGGGCATCGGCCCGGAGGCCCTCGGGGTGGGTCCGCGCGAAGCGCCTGGTGTCCTGGGAAGGGGAAGAAGAGGAGGTCATTGGTTCCTTACGTCGATACGTCGGGGGAGATCGCAGGGGTGACGGAATCCGTCCGCCACCCCTCACAACGCACGGGCCTCCCGGGAGATTCCCGTGCCCCGTGCGGCGGCGTCCCGACGATGGTGGCACGGCACGGCACGTCTCGTCACCGTGTTTGTTCCCCGCCCGCGTCCGGTCGATGCGCGGCCGGGCCGGAACGTTGCGCGGGCTGTGACGCGGACGCGGGGGCCTCGGGCCTGTGGCCCGTGAACCGGGGTGCCGTGGACGTCTCCGGGGCGCGCTCCGTGGACTTCCAGTCCGGGTGGCCGGGCATGGGCGGGGTCTTCGCGTCGTGGAGCCAGGCGTTCAGGAATCCGGTCAGGTCGCGTCCCGCGGTGTCGGAGGCGAGCCGGACGAAGTCGGCGGTGGAGGCCGTGCCGTCCCGGTGCCGGGTCACCCAGCGTCGTTCCAGCAGGTCGAACGCGGTACGGCCGATCTCCTCGCGCAGGGCGTACAGCACGAGTGCGGAGCCGTCGTACACGATCGGCCGGAAGATACTGATCTTCTGTCCGGGCTGCGGCGCCTTGGGGGCGGCGGGCGGTCCGCCCTCCGCGCGCCAGCGGTCGGAGGCCTCGTAGGCGGCCTTCATCCGGGCCTCGAGGGACCGGCCGGCCTTCTCCTGCGCGTAGAGCGCCTCGTACCAGGTGGCGTGGGCCTCGTTGAGCCACAGGTCGGACCAGGTGCGGGGGCTGACGCTGTTGCCGAACCACTGGTGGGCGAGCTCGTGCACCATGATCGACTCGACGTACCACGCGGGGTAGGACGGGTCGGTGAAGAGTTCCTGTTCGAAGAGGGAGAGCGTCTGGGTCTCGAGTGCGAAGCCGGTGGAGGCGTCGGCCGCGAGCAGGCCGTACGTCTCGAACGGGTAGCGGCCGACCCTGTCCTCCATCCAGGCGATCTGGTCCGGGGTCTTCGCCAGCCACGGTTCCAGCCGTGCGCGGTGGGCCGTGGGGACGACGTCGCGCAGCGGCAGCCCCTGCGGGCCGGTGCCGTGCAGGACCGTGGAGCGGCCGATGGACACCTGGGCGAGTTCGGTGGCCATGGGGTGGCGGGTGCGGTACGTCCAGGTCGTCGCCGCCGCGCGCGTGCGGTCGACGTGGATCGGCAGGCCGTTGGCGACGGCCGTGTGGCCGTGGGGAGCGGTGACGCGGAACGTGAAGAAGGCCTTGTCGGACGGGTGGTCGTTGCACGGGAAGACCAGGTGCGCGGCGTCGGCCTGGTTGGCCATGGCGAGACCGTCCGCGGTGCGCACCCAGCCGCCGTCCCGGCCCTCGGCGGCCACCGGGTCGCTGGTGTGGCGCACGGTGACACGGGTCCGTTCGCCGGCCTCCAGAGCGTTCACGGGCGTGATCACGAGGTCCTCGCCGGCGGTGGCGAAGGCGGCGNNATCCTCGTGGTGGCCTGGAGGGGCGTGTCGTTCGTGCCGGGGTAGCCGAGGGTGAGGTGGTACGAGGTCACGTCGTACCCGGGGTTGCCCAGGTGCGGGAAGAGGCGGTCGCCGATCCCCAGCGGTGTGGCGGGGGCGCTCGCGGCGAGGAGGCAGACGGAGACGGCCGACGCGAGCAGCGCCGCGGACGTCCGCCGGCGGCGGCCCCG
>NZ_LIRG01000169.1 GCF_001419695.1 Streptomyces prasinopilosus | reverse complement strand
TTCCCGCCCCGGGCACCGGCCGGGCACGGAGGCGTCCGGCCGGTGCCCGGGGCGGGAACGCCGGGGGCCGACGGCTCGGCCGTGGTGCCGATCCGTCGGTCCGCGGGGTGCCGGGAGGCCCCGGTGAACCGGCTGTCGTCAGACGACAGCGACCCCGGCGGGCGGGCCCCGCGTGGTGATCGTGTGGGCGAGGAGGAGCCGGCGCGGCTTCCGGTCGCGGCCGGCGCGGCGGACGCGGACGCGTGGGCGGTCCGGCGGGGCGGGCCGCCGCGGCAGCAGTCCGCTCAGCGGCGCGAACAGCCGGCCGGCGACGGCCCGCAGGATGCGGAACGCGGCGCGCTCGCCCCGCGCGAGCCAGAGGGCGCACAGCAGCGCGGCCAGCAGGTGGGCGGCGAGCATCCCGGTCGGCGACAGGCCGTCCGCGGCCAGGGAGTGCGCCGTGTGGTCGGAGTACCCGGCATGCGGGGCACCCGCCGTCGCGCCGACCGTGCCGTCGCCCGGAACGTGGTGGGGCGCGGCGTGCCGGCGCATCAGCAGGTGGGCGGACACGCGCCCTGTCAGCGAACCTCCGCCCGGGGAGCCCGGGGAATCCGGGGGGACGAGTGCCTGGGCGAAGGCGAACAGGGTGTGCAGGGCGGCCTGCGCCGCCACCGCGACGGAGCCGACCGGCCACGGACCGCGCTCCCGGCCGGCCAGGAGCCAGGCGGTGGCGCCGGTCGCCGTCGCCCCTGCCGCCAGGGCCCACCCGGGCACCGGGGCCGGTGACATCAGGACGTGGCCGAGGGCGGCGAGCAGTACGCAGACGGCCGCAAAGACCACGGCCCGTACCGTGCGAGAACACCACCCACTGGTCATGGCGGCCTCATCCTCGCATCCGGATCTCGAACGTCACGTGAGGGTACGGACATTGTCCCGGCGCCCGACTCAATCCGGGTGACGTGATGCGCGTCACATCTTCGGGCCGGCCGGGGCCGTCATCCGGCCGGGCCGGCCCGGTGGAGGATCACGGCCGCGGCCGGCCGGTGCAGCGCAGGCCGCACCGGGCGCCGCGGCACCGGCGACCGCCGCGGGGGCGTCCTCCACGCTCCAGCGCATCGCCGCGCCCTCGGCTCGCCGGCCGGAACCCCGGCCCCGGCCCCGGCCCCG
>NZ_LIRG01000168.1 GCF_001419695.1 Streptomyces prasinopilosus | reverse complement strand
CCGCCCGCCCAACGCCTCCTCCGCGCGGCCGGCATGACCGCACACGACCAGGAAACCTCCCGGACCGACCAGCAGGTCATGGATCGACTGGTACCCGTCTGGCTACGGGAGATGGAACGACACGACGCCGACGCGGCGCGGCGGGCGCACTCGCACTGGGACGACGGCACGCTGCCGGAGGACACCGCGCGTGACCTGGCGACCTGGGTGACCGCCCGCATCACGGACACCGGCTTCAACGAGGAGGAAGGACCGGATGTCACCGGTCCGGCCCGCATCACCCCGGCGGACAAGGAGAGCGTGCACCGGTGGCTCGCCGAGCGGGGGCACCGGATCTGATCCTCCCCGCCTCCCCGGGTGATCCCGAGGACGGGGCGCGCGCCGGCAGTGGGGTGGACCGGCGCCGCGCGCGGTCGGCCCCGCCGGTATCCCGTCCGGTCGCGGCACGCCGCCGCGCACGGCCCCCTCGGGGAACGGTTCACGGCGCGGCGCACCGCTCACCGGTGACCGCGCCCGGCGGACCACGCGGGGAAGCACGCGGATCGGCCGTGAGGCGGGGGCGCGGAGGACGGCACCCGCGCGGGTGACACGGCGCGGCACCGACCACCGTCGGCCGGGTGCCGCGGGCGTGAGCGCGCGGTTACGGGTTATCCGAGTCGTAGACGGCAGGGCGATCGGCGCGCGGGGAGATGCCGGCCCTCAGGCAGCCGGAAGCCACGGGTCCTCCCGGAGCCGTGGCCGCCCTTCCGGGCGCCGGCGGGCGGCCACGGGGGAACCGCCGGGCGGGACCGCAGGGGACGAGGAAGGGGCTGATGGCGATGACGGTGATGACGCAGCAGGGCGGTGGGGGAGGCTCCAGCGGCCTGTACGACGTACTCGAACTGATTCTCGACCGAGGGCTGGTGATCGACGCGTTCGTGCGGGTCTCCCTGGTCGGCATCGAGATACTCAAGATCGACGTTCGGGTCGTGGTGGCCAGCGTCGACACCTACCTGCGCTTCGCCGAGGCGTGCAACCGCCTCGATCTGGAAGCGGGACCGCGCAAGCCGGCCGGGCTGCCCGAACTCCCGGGACGGATGAAGGAGTCGGGGGCCCGGGGCGCGACTAAGGGAGTCCTCTCCGGCGCCGCGCAGACGGTGTCCGAGGCCTTCCAGCGGGCCCGCGACGAGACGCGGCAGAAGTAGGAAGCTTGCACGCAGGGGGTGCAGCGCGGCGGGCGGACGGTGCCGGCGCACCGGTTTCTCGCCGGACTCCGGGGGCGGCGAGCGGAAGGCGTGCGCGCCGGCGGCTTCAACGGGCCGGACGGCGGGCAGCCGGACGCCGAGCGCGAGGCCGTGGACGGCATCCGCGCCCCGTGGACCCGGACACGGGTGAGGGGAAGGACTTCGGCGTGTCGGGCAGGGTGCTCCGCACCCGCCGCAGGCCCCGCCCGCACCGGCTGCCGCATCCTGACGATGCCGTGAAGCGTCCCGGTCGCCCTTGAACGCATGCCGCCGGAGTCCCGACGCCCCGGCGCCCCGCCCTCCGAGGGCCGGTGCTTCCGTGCGCGAGCCGACGAAGCCCACCGCGTGTGCCTGCACCGGTCCCGCACGCCTCCCGTGCAGGCCCCGGACGGGGAGAGTGACGCAAGCCACAGGAACATACTGTCCGATCGGTCAGTCCTGACCGATCGGACAGTTACGGTGGGGACATGGCACGTTCCGCCTCCGCCATGCGCGGCCAGATCCTCGAATCGGCACTGCGACTGTTCGCCGTGCACGGCTTCCGCGGCACCTCGTTGCAGGACATCGCCTCCGACGCGGGCTGCTCGAAGGCGTCGCTCCTCTACCACTTCGCCGGCAAGGAAAAGATCCTCACCGAGCTGCTGACCCCGGCCCGGGACGCCCTCGCCACGCTGCTCGACCGCGTGGCCGGGCTGGAGGGCGGCCGGCTGGTGGAGGAGACCGTCGTCGGATACGTCGACCTGACGCTGCGGTTCCGCCGCGAGATCCGGCTTCTCTTCGAGGACATCGCCGAGATGTCCTGCCACCAGGACCTCAACGTCATGGAACTGGCGGACGGGCTGCTGGACGCGCTGGCCGGCCGCTCGCAGCGGGCACCGTCCCGGGTGGCCGCGTGGATGGTGCTGGGCGCCGTCTTCATCACCAGTGCCACCGACGACGAGGTGGCGCCGGACGAGGTGCTGCGTGCCGAAATGATCCGCAGTGCGCTGCGGACGCTTGACCACACCCCCAGTTGACCCCCTAACGGAAAGACCCCTCCTCCATGGCGACCTTGCTGTACCGGCTCGGGCGGTTCTCCTTCCGCAGGAAAGGCCGAATAGCCGCGGTCTGGCTGCTCCTGCTGATCCTGCTGGGTGTCGGAGCCGCCACCCTGATGGGCCCGACCAGTGACAAGTTCTCCATGCCGGGCACCGAGTCCCAGCGGGCGCTGGACGACCTCGACCGGCAGTTCCCCCAGGCCGGCGGAGCCACCGGCGCCATCGTCCTCGCCGCGCCCGAGGGCGAGAAGCTGGACCCCGCCGCGGTGGCGCCCGTGGTGAAGGAAGCCTCCGGGCTCGACGGCGTCATCGCCGCCATGGACCCGTTCCGGACCGGCTCCGTCTCCCAGGACGGCCGTTACGCCCTGATCCAGGTGCAGTTCGACAAGCCCGCCGACGAGGTCACCGACAAGCAGAAGTCGGCCTACGAGGCCGTCGGTGCCGACGTCGAGGACCTGCGGGTCGAGCACGGCGGTGAGGTCATGGGCGGCGACGTGGAGGTCGGCTCCACCGAGGCGCTCGGTGTGCTGGTCGCCGCGGTGGTCCTGGTCGTCACCTTCGGCTCGCTGGTCGCCGCCGGCATGACCCTGCTGAACGCGCTGATCGGCGTCGCGGTCGGCATGGCCGGCCTCTTCTCCCTGACCGGTGTCATCGAACTGACCTCCACCGCCCCCATCCTGGCGCTGATGCTGGGCCTGGCCGTCGGCATCGACTACTCGCTCTTCATCACCTCCCGCTACCGCCAGTACCTCACCGAGGGCCACGAGCCCGAGGAGGCCGCCGGCCGCGCGACCGGCACCGCCGGCTCCGCCGTCGTCTTCGCCGGCGCCACCGTCGTCATCGCCCTGGCCGGCCTCTCCGTCGTCGGCATCCCCTTCCTGAGCGTGATGGGCCTGGCCGCGGCGGGCACCGTCGCCGTCGCCGTGCTGGTCGCCCTCACCCTGCTGCCGGCCTTCCTCGCCTTCGCCGGCGAGAAGATCCTGCCGCGCAAGCAGCGCCACGCAGACGGACACGCCGCCGAGAACGGCACCGCCCCCGAGGGCTTCGGCTTCACCTGGGGCCGGATCGTCACCAAGCTGCGCGTCCCGCTCCTGATCGTCGGCATCCTCGGGCTGGGCGCACTCACCCTCCCGGCCCAGGACATGCGCATGGCCCTGCCGGACGCGGGCACCGCGGCCGAGGGTTCCCCCGCACGCGAGGCGTACGACCTGACGTCCGAGGGCTTCGGCGAGGGCTTCAACGGCCGTCTCATCGCCGTCGTCAACGGCGAGGACGCGCAGTCCACCGGAGCGGCGGCCGAGAAGGCCACCGCGCTCATCAAGGACACCGACGGCATCCTGACCGTGGCCCCGCCGCAGCTGAACGAGCAGGGCACCACCGCCCTGCTGACCATCATCCCCGAGGCCGGCCCGACCGCCGTCGCCACCGAGGACGCCGTCCACGACATCCGCGACCGGGTCGCGGACATCGAGGGCGCCGACATCGCCCTCACCGGCGCGACCGCCCTGGGCATCGACGTCTCGGAGAAGCTCGCCGACGCCCTGCCGGTGTACCTGCTGCTGGTGGTGGGACTGTCCATCCTGCTGCTGATGCTGGTCTTCCGGTCGGTCCTGGTGCCGCTGAAGGCAGCCCTCGGCTTCCTGCTCACCGTGGGCGCGACCTTCGGCATCACCGTCGCCATCTTCCAGGAGGGCCACCTCGCCGGCCTGGTGGGCGTCGACACCCCCGGCCCGCTGGTGAGCTTCCTGCCGATCCTGCTCATCGGCATCCTGTTCGGCCTCGCCATGGACTACGAGGTCTTCCTCGTCTCCCGCATGCGCGAGGACTTCGTCCACGGTGCCGGCCCGCAGGCGGCCATGGTCAGCGGCATGGGCCACAACGCCCGCGTCGTCACGGCCGCCGCGCTCATCATGACGGCCGTGTTCGGGGGCTTCGTCCTGATGGACGACCCGATCATCAAATCCATCGGGTTCGCCCTCGCCGTCGGCGTGGTCATCGACGCCTTCGTCGTCCGCATGACGCTGGTCCCGGCGGTGATGTCACTGCTCGGCCGTGCCGCCTGGTGGCTGCCCAAGCCCCTCGACAAGGCCCTGCCCGACCTCGACATCGAGGGCGAGAAGCTGAACCGGCAGCTGGCCGCGAGGACGCGCGAGGAGGACCCCGTCTCGGTCTGACCCGCGCACCGGCCGAACCTGGCCACACCCCGGAGGACGGGACCCGCACAGCGGTCCCGTCCTCCTCCCGTTCCCCCGCTTCCCTCACCTCCGGGGGACCGGGTCACGGCCACCCGCCCCGGCTCCCCGACCAGTGCGCGGCCCGGCCCTACGGTGCGACGAACTCGCCCCCGTCCGCCGGGCCGTACTCCGCATCACCGCCGTCCTCGTCCGGGCGCGACGCCGGCCAAGGCGCCGCAACTCCGTCATGCCTCAGCACCCGGTGCGCGGCAGCCGTCGGCAGCGGTCCCGCCGTTCGCCCGGATCCGGGGCAAGCGCCACGAGTCCCGCGGCGGGTCGGCCGCAGCCGGATCCCGTCCGGGACGCGCCCGCCACGTCAGCGGACTCCGGGACGGGAAAAGACGGATGAGGTTCTGTCATCCCCTGGCGCATCGACACCGGCGTCATGGGTACTCCGTATCCCTCACCGTCCGCCCCGACCCGGAGAGTCATGAGTCACCACACTGAGAACGAGAAGGGCAACCGGTTCTGCAAGGTGTGCGGTACGCCGGCCGAAGACGGGAAACTGTGCGGGCGCTGCGGTGCCGTACTGGACCTCCCCGACGATGCAGGGCTCGTCGAGGACCAAGGCGCGGCAGTACGGCGCGACTTCGAAGGACGCACCCAGGAGCAAGGGCCAAGGTGACCCGACCGGCGGAACAACAGGAACGAACCTGGACCGTTGAACGGCGTGCACGGGGGTATACGGGCCGGCATGGCATCCAAGACTGATCGCGTCACATCCCTGCGGGCCGTGCGGCAGCTGCATCGGATCCGCGCCTTCTACATGGCAGGCGTCCTGCTGTGGGCCGCGTCGACCGCCTGGACCGGCTGGCAGTCGCCCGGGAGCCGGCAGATGTGGGTGTCCGCCCTCCTCCTGGGCGTCTTCACCGGCCTCCTGCTCACGGCCTCCCTGTGGCTGCAGCGCCTCAAGGCCGCAAGCCCGGACACCCCCGCACACCACGCGGCGTCCCGGAGGGCGACCGCACCACGTCACGCGCATGCCTGACCGGTAGCACTCCGTCGGGCTCGGGCTCGGGCTCTGCCGGTGGCGAGTGGGCGGCCGCGGGCGGTGGAGGTGTCGGCCTGGCCTTGTATCAAATCCTTTATGCACTCAAGGATTTGATACAAGGCCAGGCCGACACCTCGGTTTCCGGTGCGAACCGCCGCAGGGTGCAGAAGGCCCGGGCGGCGGTGACGAGGTGACGTGGTGGTGCCGTACGCGGCCCTCGACCGGCCGACCCCGTCGGTCACCCGGGCCGTCCGGCGCCCCGGGTCACCGTCCGCCCCTTCCTCGGGCGGGGCAGCTCCCCCTCCAGCGGGCACGACGCGGTGCCGGTGGTCGCGCGCCGACCGTGGCCCGGCGGTTCGCCCGCTTGCCCGGCACTCCGCCGGTACGGCCGGGCCACCCCGGCCGAAACGGTGCCGCACTCGGAGAACGACACATCGTGACCCCCCGGCCCTCAGCGACGATCGCCTCACACCGTCTCCGGACGATCCGCCGCCTTCGCACCGGCGCCCCCTCCCGCGCCGCCCGGTTCACGAACTGCCGCAGGGCCTGCATGACGCCGTCCGGCAGCCGCTCGGCCTCGGGACGACGCGCAGGGGGAGCGCGGGACCGATGAGCCGAAGCAGGTCCGGCGGCGTCCACGGCAGTCCCGGTGGGGCGGACACGCAGGCCACCGCCTCGAACGGCGTGCCCGCGTCCAGGACCGTCAGGGCCACGGGCTTGACCTTGACACGTTGATAAGGTCTTCACTCGGGCACAGGAGGTGGTCCCGATCCACACGACCAACGTGACCCCGCAGAACGCCCGTGTGCTCAAGGCCCTGAGCGCCGAGGACTCGTCGGTCCGGCTGCAGGCGGCCCTGGCCGCCGGCTCGAGCGCCGACCCCGCACTCCTGGAGACGCTCGTCGAACGGTGCGCCGTCGAGCCCGACTTCTTCGTGCGGGACATGCTGTCCTGGGCGCTGACCCGCCTCTCGCGGGAGATCACCCTGCCCCGGATCCGCAAGGAACTGGACTCCGGGCGCCGTCAGGCGCGCGGTCAAGCGCTGCACACGCTTTCCAAGATCGGCGACGAGGACACGTGGGCCTGGATCACCCGTGACATGCTGCGTGACGCCGATGACGAGGTCGCGCGGACCGCGTGGCGCGTCGCGGTCGCCCTCGTGCCGGAGGGCGAGGAGAAGGACCTGGCCGACGAGCTGGTCCTGCAACTCGGCCGGGGCGACCGCACCGTGCAACTGAGCCTGAGCCGGGCCCTGACCGGCCTCGGCGACGCGGTCGGCCCCGCCCTGGAGAAGGCCGCGCGGCACCCCGACCCGGCGGTGGCCGCGCACGCCCGTGCCACCGAACTGCTCCGGCGGAACCCGGAGGCCGGTTTCGACACGGCCGTCGAAGAGGCGAAGCGCGTAGCCGCGCTCGGCCCGGAACGAGCCGCGGCTGCGGCCACGGCCGCCGCGACCGCGGCCACGGCCGAGCCGGCGGAGGCCGCCCGGGCCGCGGAGATCCAGGAGGCCGCGGATTGCTGATCGGCGATGTGGCCCGTCACTCCGGGGTGAGCGCCCGGATGCTCCGGCACTACGACGCCCTGGGGCTGGTGCGGCCGACGGGCCGCACCGCCGGCGGCTACCGCGAGTACTCTCCCGAGGACGTCCGCAGGATCTTCCACGTGGAGAGCCTGCGGTCTCTCGGACTCTCGCTCAAGCAGATCGGGCGCGCGCTGGAGGACCCGGCCTTCACGCCGTCCGCCCTCGTCAGCGACCTCATCCGATGGACGGAGGACCGGCTGGCGCGGGAACAGGAACTCCTCGAGCGACTCCGGGCGATCGACGCGTCGGCGCCCACCGACTGGCAGGGCGTCCTGCGCCTCGTCGAACTCGTGCGGGAACTCGGCTCGACCAGCGCCGCGCGCAGGCAGCAGGCCGTCCTGACCCGGCCGGAGGGCGTGTCGGTTCCCGCCGAGGTGCTGGCCGGGGCGGTCCTGACCGAATCCGACCCGCACGTCGCGGGCGCGCTGCGCTGGGCGCTCGCCCGGGCGGGCGGCGACGGCATGGCGGCGCTGGACGCCGGCGCGCATGCGGAGGACGTCGACATCCGGCGGCGCGCGGTGCGGACGATCGCCGGGATGCCCGGGGCCCCGGGTGCGACCGCGGTGCTCACGGACGCCCTCGGGGACCCGGACACCACGGTGCGCAGGCACGCCGCGCTGGCCCTGGGCGGGCAGGGTGTGACCGCGGCCGTGCCGGTACTCGTCGGCATGGTGGTCGAGGGCTCCCACGACGTCGACGCGGCGGAGGTCCTGGGAACGCTGTCCCAGGACCCCGGGTGCGCGGACCGGATCACGGCCGCCCTGGTCGACGAACTCGACGCGGATCCCGCGACGCGGATCCGCATCACCCAGGCGCTGGTCGAAGTCGCGGGACCCGCCGCCCAGGAGGTCCTGCGCCGGCTGACCCGTGACGAGGACCGCACCGTCGCCCTCGTCGCCTCGGCTCTCGTCGGAGTGGTCGGGAAGCGGTCCGCCGAAGACCGGCCGGACGGGGAACCCTGAACGCGTCCGGCCCGGCGCGGGGGGCCGGCCCTCCGCGGACGCCCCCGGGAGGCCACGCGGCTCCGGCGTGGTCCGGGCCACGCGGAGAGGGATGCGGCTTGCGCCTGCCTCATCCCGGGACGCCGGCGGCGTGCGTGTGCTCCTGCGCCCGGAGGACGCGTCCGGCGGCAGCCCGTGCGCCGGCGACCACAGCCGTCACTTGATCAGGGCGTTGGCCGCGATGATCACCAGGCCGATCAGCATGTCGCCGGTTCCGGCCCGGAGCGAAGCCCCCCACCCACGGCCCGCGCGGCGCGCGGTCCACGCTCCCGAACCGGCGAGGAGCAGAGTGTTGAACACCAGGGCGGTGTTCACCGCCGCGGCCTCCGTCCACCAGTGGGGCACCGCGGTCAGCAGCAGCACGACGGTGGGAACGGCCGCCGCGACGACGGGCCACTCGGCGAGCATGGCGCGCAGCCCCACCCCGGCACCGCTGCCGTCCGCCGCCATCCGGTGCGCGAGAACGTGGGCGTAGCCGTGGGCAGCCGCCGAGGCGAGGGCGGTGAGCAGGACCCAGACCGCG
This sequence comes from Streptomyces prasinopilosus, assembly GCF_001419695.1. Classification (GTDB taxonomy): domain Bacteria; phylum Actinomycetota; class Actinomycetes; order Streptomycetales; family Streptomycetaceae; genus Streptomyces; species Streptomyces prasinopilosus. Next base: position 23,596 of record NZ_LIRG01000168.1, on the reverse strand, counting down.
TCCGACCCGGGATCGGTCTTCTCGCCGGGGGACTCGAGGGCGGCCGCCAGCGCACTGGCCAGGACGAGCCCGTAGACGCCGCTGAGCAGTCGCGGTTCCGGCGGGCGCCGACCCGCTGCCCGTGAAACAGCCGGCCGGGGGGAACCATGGGCACGGTGGTGCATTGCTACGGCCTCCGGTGGGAGGGGCGGGACAGGGCGGTACGGCACCACATCGGAAGAGCGGCGCCCGGCCGCACACGTGAGCCGCGGTTCCGGCCCGGCTTCCGTGACGCCCGCAAGCACCACCTTCTCCTGAAGCCCGCTCCCTGTGCCTGACCTGCGGGACACCGGGCATGTCCTGGTTCGGACATCCGCGGTGCCGCTCACGGCCACGAGCGTGCGGGGCCCCGGTACCGGCCGGGTCCTCGTCGACCGTGCCGCGGCCCTCGGCATCGGCGCGGAGATCGTCCGGCGCCCCTGGAACCGGGGGATGCATCCCGCCGCCGAGACACCGGACCGCGGAGTGGGCCCACGGGCGGCCGGTGTTCCGCCGTCACCCGACTCGCGACCCGAACCCCATCCGCCCGCTCCGAAGCCACCACCCACCTCGTCGTGACCGACCCGATGGCCCGCCGCCTGCCCGGAGAAGCCACCGCCTCACCGGTTGAGGCGGGTGAGGGAGGCGTTCAGCGCTGTCGCGAAACAGCACCAGGCGGCGTACGGCAGGAGGACGCGCGCGGCCGTGGGGTCGACGCGGGCGGTGCGGCGCAGCAGGTCGGCGTTGCTGAGGTCGAGCAGCAGGGTGCCGGCCAGCCCGGCCCTGAGGCTGTGCCGAGCGAAGAACAGCCAGTTCCATCCCGCGTTCAGTGCCAGGTTGCCCGCCAGGCTCCCCGCGAGTCGCCTGCGCTGCCGTGGGTCGTCGGCGCGGCCGAGCGAGTGGCCGGCCGCGTACGCGACCGTGGCGTACAGCGGCGTCCACACGGCGCCGAACGTCCAGGGCGGCGGCTGCCAGCTCGGCTTCCGGAGCGTGCGGTACCAGGTGCTGTCCGCGTCGACCGCCCGAGCACCGGCCGTGGCCGCGGCGGCCACCGCTGCCGCCGCCGCGCCGTAGCGACGCCAGGACGGGGAACGGGAGGAGCGGCGGTGGGAACGTGTCGGTCTCATGGCCCGCGAGTGCCCGCAGAACGGGCAATCTCACCCAAGCGGGACGGAAAGGGATCCGGGAGTGCGGCGCGCGGCGGTCACCCGGTGCACGGACTGCGTGCGGGGGACGGGGAAGCCGATCCTGACGCGAGCCGCGCCGCATCCTCCGCGAAGCGCGCAGGCCCCCGTGCCGCAACGGCGCCCCCGCTTCACGACCACGCCGTCCCTTCGCGCCCCGACCGGTGCTCCCGTCGGCCGAAGCCGTACCCGTCCGCCCGCGCGGCCCGGAGCGGACCACCGGCCGGCTGTCCCCGCCGGTACGCGGGCGAACCGGGCCTCCCGCCGGTGCGTGCTCACCTGCCCGATCTTGATCCGGCTCGATGATCTCCCGGGCGGCCCAGTACTCTCTGTATCCCGGGACGGGTTGGAAGATCGGAAAGGGGCCCAGGTGAGAGCGGCGCGGACGTTGGCTGCGTTCGACGACGTCGAGCTCGGTGACCACATCTGCTGGCGCGCGGACTCGGCCGCCACCTCCCCCGCGGACGTGCTCGCCTACGTGGCTGACGGCGCCCTGTACGGCGACAAGATCGTGGTGGTCGGCTCCACCGGCGCCGCCTCCGGCCTCGCCCGTGACGACGTGCCCCCGGCCTCGGTGATTCTCGACTTTCCGCGCGTCGCGGACCCCGACTCCGTCCTGGCCGCGGTGCGCCGGGAAGCGCGTACCGCGGTCAGGGAGGGCTACCGGTCGGTGCGCGTACTCACCGAGCGCGTGCCCGCGGCAGCGCCCAGCGGGGTCGAGGAACTGGTGGCCCAGGAGCTGAAGCTCGACGAGTTCGCCTCGGAGAGCAACGCCATCGTGGTGTGCGCTTTCAAGCCGTCGCAGTGGGACGCGTCTACCCTGGAACACGTGGCATGTGTGCACCCGCACGAGATGGGCATACGCGCTGAACGTCCGGCCTTCCGGATGTACAGCACGGGCGCCGACAGCTGGAGTGTTGACGGAGTGATCGACTCGGAGTGCGCGCACGCCTTCAACGTCGCGGTACGCGCAGCGATCCGGTGCTCACCCGAAGTGAGGATGCGCTTCGATGCCCTGGACATGATCGACGCGGCAGGCATGCACGCACTCGTCGACGCCGCCCGTCACCTGCCGAACCGCCGGATCATCGTGGAAGGCGCCAACGAGATCGTCCGCCTGTGCTGGGAACTCGCCGGCTACGAGACCGCCGGCATGCCGGTGGTGATGGCAGCATGACCGCGATCTCGTCCTCGCATCCGTCCGGCCGGGCCCGCCCCCCGTTCCGCCACGAGCTCTATCCCTATCGCGGGGACGCGCAGTTCCTGTCCGGCACGCTGGCTTACATCCACGAGGCGCTGGAAGGCGACGAGGCCGTGGTCGTCGCCGTCCCGCCGGACAAGGCGTCACTCCTGCGCGGCGAACTCGCCGACGAGCCCGCCGTCACCTTCGTCGACACCACGACGCTCGGACCCAACCCCGGCCGGCTCGTCGGCGCCTGGGTGGACTGGATGAACGAGCACGGTGAGGGTGACAGGCCGGTACGCGGCATCGGAGAGACTGCCTGGCGCGAGGCCCGCAACGCCGCGCACCTCTCCGAGCTGCGCTATCACGAGTGGCTCCTGAACCGGGCCTTCGCCCGCAGTTCCGCCTGGTCGATGCTGTGCCCCTACGACGACACCGACGAGGACCGGAACGCCCTGCGGTCCTTGTCCCGCTGCCACCCGCTGATCCGCCAGGACGGCCGCGGCGTCCACAACGAGGACTACCTCACCGTCGAGGAATATCCCTTCGAGGCCCTGCCGCCCCCGTGCGATTCCTTCCAGGAACTGAGCTACACACGCGGTGACCTGACCGCGATCCGCTCGAAGGTCGCCCAGTGCGCATCGGACGCGGGTGTCCCGGACGATCGGCAGCGCAAGCTGGCCGTCGCCGTCACGGAGATCGCCACGAACAGCATCCGGCACGGCGGGGGCGGCGGGACCCTGCGCACCTGGGTCCAGGACGCGACGTTCCTGTGCGAGTTCCGCGACGCCGGCTACATCGCCGACGTGATGGCCGGCCGCACCCGTCCCACCGTCGAGCAGATCGGCGGCCGCGGTCTCTGGCTCGCCCACCAGCTCTGCGACCTGGTCGAGATCCGCTCCACCCGGGACCAGGGCACCACCATCCGCCTCCACACGGACATCCCGCAGCAGAGCTGACGGCTGGTCCGCAGTCCCTGACCGACTCCCGCGATCGAGACGGGGACAGGCGGGGGACAGCCGACGCCGGAGGGCCCCGCCGGAGAGGGGTCGCACCCGGGCCCCTCAGGGGCACCCGAGCCGCCGGGCGAGGTAGGGCGCGAGCGACTCGAAGCACCGGCGCTGCGTCTTTGCGCAGAGCGTGCCGAACGCGAGCGAGGACTTCCCGGAACCGGAGACGCCGGTGAGGGCGACCATCGCCTCCCGGGGGATGTCGACGTCGCGCAGGGTGTGCTCACCGGCGCCTCGGACGCGCACGAAGTCGTCGGGTGAATCGTCAGGCAGCTCAGCAGGCGATCGACTGCCGGCGGGCACGAGGGACTGCGCGGAGGCGGCCGGACAGCTGCCCGGTGCGGAGGGGGGAACCGCCACTGGCGTCACGGTGTCCGCCCTACACGACCTCCCCCGCCTCGCCGCCCGCGGCGGTTCCGGATCCCTCCTCGGGAGGGAACGGCAGTGCCGCGGCGCCCGACCGCCCCGGGGCGGGCTGCGTGGGGTCGCCGGGCCGACTCCGTGGTCGCGGCCCCGAGTACCCCCCGGGGTCACCGGATGCGGCCGCCCGGAACCGTTGACATGGTGGTGGCATGAGCGAGAACCCGACCGGGAACCTCCCGGGCGCCCCATGACCTGGACGGACTCCACGGCCTCCCACGAGGCCGTCCACCGGTCCCCGCGGGCCGAGGGCGAGGACGAGGAGCCCGGCGGGGACCGGTCCTGGGCAGCCTGAACCACAGCGCCGGCGCTTACGGGCCTTTGCACCGCCGGCGGCCCCACCACGAAGGGAAGACGCAGTGCGTGCACTGACCTGGCAGGGCAAGGAGGACGTTCGCGTCGAGGATGTCCCGGACCCGGAGATCACCGAGCCGACCGACGCCGTCATCAAGGTCACCTCGACCGCCGTCTGCGGCTCCGATCTGCACCTCTACAGCCCGTTGGGGGCGTTCATCGATCCCGGCTACGTGCTCGGCCACGAGCCGATGGGCATCGTCCAGGAGGTCGGTGCCGAGGTCACCCGCATCAAGCCCGGCGACCGGGTCGTCATCCCGTTCAACGTCTCCTGCGGCAGCTGCTGGATGTGCGTCCGCGGGCTGCAGAGCCAGTGCGAGACCACCCAGGTGCACGAGCAGAACACGGGGGCCTCGCTGCTCGGCTTCGGCAAGCTCTACGGGGCCGTCCCCGGCGGCCAGGCGGAGTACCTCCGCGTGCCCCAGGCGCACTACGGCGCCATCCCCGTCCCCGACGACGGCGAGCCGGACGAGCGGTACCTCTACCTCTCCGACGTCGTGCCCACCGCGTGGCAGGCGGTGGAGTACGCCCACGTCCCCGACGGCGGTTCCGTCGTCGTCCTGGGACTGGGCCCGATCGGGCAGATGTCCGCCCGCATCGCCCGCCACCGCGGCGCGGCCCAGGTCATCGGGGTCGACCTCGTGCCCGAACGGCTGGCGATGGCCCGCCGCCACGGCATCGACACCCTCGACCTGCGCGACGCCGACGACCTGCCCGAGGCGGTTCGCGACCTGACCGGCGGCCGGGGCCCGGACAGCGTCATCGACGCCGTCGGGATGGAGGCCCACGGCTCGCTCGGCTCGAGCGCCGCCGAGGCGATCCAGAAGGGCGTCAACCTGCTGCCCGACGCGCTGGCCCGACCGATGCTCAAGAACCTCGGCGTGGACCGCCTCGGCGCCCTGCACCTGGCCATCTCCACCGTCCGCCGCGGCGGGACCATCTCCCTCTCCGGCATCTACGGCGGCGTCGTCGACCCCGTGCCGATGCTGGAGCTGTTCGACAAACAGGTGAACCTCCGCATGGGGCAGGCCAACGTACGGCACTGGACCGACGACCTCATGCCCCTGGTGAGCGACCCGGCCGACCCGCTCGGCGTGCTGGACCTGCGCACCCACCGGCTCTCCCTGGAAGACGGGCCGGCGGCGTACGAGATCTTCCAGAAGAAGCAGGACGGCGCCATCAAGATCGTCCTCGACCCCACCCTCCCGGCCACCGGCGCACTCCGCACTCCGGCCACGGACGCCGAGGGGGTCGCGCCTGCGGCGGACCGGCCATGAGGACCACCGTCGTCGGAGCCGGCGGCAACGCCGTCACGGCGACGCCGCGGCCCCGGCGGCCGGCGCCCTACGAGGAACGCAGAGGGCAGCGCCCACCGTGACGGCGCTCAGGCGACGTCCCCGGGCCTGCTCATCGAGACGCCCCGTCCGTGCGCCTCCGCCCAGGACGGCGGGGCTCCTCCGACGACAGCGGCCCCTAAGGGCCAGCCATCCGAACTCGAAGGAGCCCCGCGGCCGTGCAGGCAGGGCGAGCGTGCAGGAGGCCGCGGGTCGGCCGGTGTTCCCCTTGGGTGCCGTGGGCTGTCCCGGCGGCATCGTCACGGAGTTTCGCGGGCGGCGCCGCCGGCTCCGCGCCGTGCACAGGCCCCCGGCCCTCTGATCCTCGACGTCCCGGACCGTGCCCTGTGGGGTGAACCGGTCGTCAGGATCATCGGGGAGGCGGGAGACGCGGAGTCGGATCGCTCCGGACGGGCCGTGGGGGATCGCGAAGTCATCGGCCCCGCCGCCCTGCGGCCGCACCTTCGGCGTCCGCCTCGCCGGGTCACCGCCGCCCCGGAACGTGGGTCACCAGCCGCAGCCGCTGCTCGCACCTGCCCACGCGTACCGTCTGCCCCCACGTCAGCTGCAGGGCGTCGCCCTCCACGCCGTCGCCGAAGGCGACGAGACGTTCGGACTCGACGGTCAGGCACAGCCGGCCGGTGGCGGCGAGTTCGCCGGCCACCAGGGACGTCCCGGTGGCCGGCGACGGCCAGGCCTCGCGGACGAACCAGAGCAGACTGTCCTCCGTGGGGTGTGGCAGGCGCAGGGCGCTGCCCCGCTCCTGCCACACCGACCGGAGCCAGCCGGTCGCACCGGTTCCCGTGCCGACCAGCACTCCGGAGGAAGCCTGAGCCTCGACGACACCCCCGTCGCCCTCCAGGCTCAGGCGGTACCTGGCCGTCTGGTGTCCGACGGCGCCGAGGTAGATCTCGTTGAGCGCGACCAGCCGCTGGGTGTCGTCGGCGACGGCCTCGACCATGGTGAGTTCGTCCGCCCGGGCCGCCGACGCGCCGCGCAGCAGCGCCGCCGCGTCGGCCGCCCGGTGCCGCACCAGTACGCCCGGGTTGCGTCCCGGCTCGGCATCGACACCGATCACCGGCTGCCCGGCGAGGTACTTGGCCACGTTGGCCACCAGTCCGTCCTGCCCCACCACGACCACGATGTCCTCCGGGGCGAACAGGAAACGGTCCAGGTCGCTCCGCTCCACCCGGGCCTGCCGCCAGGTCGGCGGAACCGCGGCCGCCACCTCGGCCAGCGCCCGGTGCGCGCGGCGGTGGCGTTCGGCGACTTCGCCGAGGTCCCGGCCCCGGGAGGAGAGGAAGAAGGCGGCCTGTCCGTGGGTGCCGTGCCGGGCCACCAGTTCCTCGTACTCCGTGGTGCGGTGGACCAGGACGGCCCGCGGGGCGAGACTCATCCCCGGGCCCCGCCGAACCGGGCCAGCAGCCCGGTCAGCACGTCGGGGGAGACGGTCACGCTGTCGATGCGCGGCAGGTTCTCCGCCAGCTGTGTCCCGGCGAGCGCGTGCAGCGTCGCCACCTCGGCCTCGCCGTGGACGCGCAGCCAGGCCGCCCGGGCCTCGGCCCGGGCCTCGCCGACCTCGCGCGCCGCCTGGGCCTCCGCGCGGGCGAGCGCCACCGAACGGGCGGCCTCGGCCTCGGCGAGCTTGACCGTGCGCGCTGCCTCGGCCTGCGCACGCACCTCGTCCGCCGCCGCGCCCTCCTCCGCCTCGCGGCGCGCGTTCGCCCCGCGCTGTTCCACCAATCGCTCCTCGCGGCGGGCGAGTTCGATCTGACTGGCCAGTTCGTTCTCGGCGATGGCGCGCTCGCGCTCGACGGCGACGGCCCGCCGCTCGTACGTCGCCCGGTCGGCCTCCTGCTGGATCTGTTCCCGGGCGGGCGTACGCAGCGCGCGTTCCACCTCCGCCTCGGGGCGCACCGCCATGACCCGTACGGCCACCACCTCGATCCCGGTGGCCGGCAGCCGCGGCTCGGTGCCGAGGCCTGCCGTGATCCGGTCGCGCACCGCGGCCACCCCGTCGACCAGCGCCGCGGACAGCGGGGTGCGCGCCAATACGTCCAACGCGTGCTGTTGAGCCGTCTCGGTGAGCAGCGTGCCCAGTTGCTCCAGCGGGGCCCCGCGCCAGGCTCCGGTGTCGGGGTCGACGGAGAAGTCCAGGCGGGCGGCAGCGAGTGCCGGGTCACCGATCCGGTAGGTGACGGTCGCCTGCACCGACACGTCCTGGAAATCGGCTGTGCGGGCGCGGAAGGTCATGGCCAACTCACGGTCCTCGACCGGCACCTCGGAGAGCGCGGCGGTCAACGGGCGGAACCAGAAACCGATTCCTGGTCCGTCGTGCACCAGCTTGCCGTCGCGGTGGTGACGGATGTGAGCCGTGGGCGTGGAGCGCAGGTGGCGCCAGCCCAGGCGCCGGGTGATGTCGGCCATGGAAGCCCCTTCTTTCTCGTCTCATCGACGATAACGGGGGGCTTCATTATCGTCAAGAGGACGATAATCGGTGGCGGGTATGTGTCCTCCTCGCCGGAGGAGTCCCGCCGGTGGCCCCTTGAACCACCGGCGGAACCGCCCCCGGTGGCACGGGAACGGCTCCCGCGGCCCTGGCGGAACTGAAGGCGTCCTGCGCCACCGAGGGACCGGCCCCGGCTGCGGGCAGTCCATGACCCGGCGACCGTTCGCCCTGCCGGCCTCACCGGGCTCCGGCTCCGCTTCGCGATGAAGACCCTCGAGGCCGACGCGCCACCGGCCGGTCGGTGACGGCGGCGCGGGATGCCCGGCAGGCGTTGCCGCGGGCACGAGGACCTCCTGCCGAGCGTGCCGTCCTCCCGGGCCGGTGCCGCCGGCCGGTCGCGCTCGGGCCCGCGCCGGGGACGACGAGGGCGTCGCGCCCCGCCAGGATGCCGCCGGGCACCGGACGCCGGTCACCAGTCCGGCTCCTCGAACGCGGAGGGCGCGCCCTCCGCGCTTCGTTCCGCTTCAGATCGGATCGCGCTCTTCGCTCTCCAGGCGCAACCTGACGCGCGGTACCAGGAAGGCGAACGGTTCGGCGTCTCCGATGACGGCACCGGCCGCCGCGGAGACGACCGGGCCGGAAAGAGCCGTGCAGGAATCGAGGGGGATGCCCAGAGAGATCTCCTGCCGGGTCACCTGCCCATGCCACGGCTGAACCGAGAGCGCGCGGTCCTGAGGCACGCAGGAGGCGAGCATCCGCCCGTAGTCGGGAAAAGCGCGGCGCCAGGGCCCGTCCGTCGGCCACCCAGTTCAGCGGTGCGGCGATTCGGCTCCGTGGATGAATCCACGGTGCGTACCGCCCGTACCTGGTCTGCCGGCGGGTGCGGCGCAGGGAATGCTCGGCGGCCCGAGCGGCCGAGCCGACCGACAGGACGAGGCCGAGCACGGCGAGGAGCATGAGCATGAAAGCAGTATGGCGACCGCGGTGAACCTGGCTCCGGCCGCCGGGACGGGGCATGCGGCCTCCCCGGCGCATCCCACCGCATCCGGGGGCCCGGGCCCGGAACTGCCGGAAGCCGTCTGCCGCGGGCGACCCGGCACCGGGTCAGGCCGGTCCGGCCGATGACCGACCGGCTGCCGGACGGGAACATGCGGGCCTCCGGAGCGGTACCGGGCCCGCAACGCCGTCGAACGCTGCCTCAGCAGGCTCAAACGGTTCCGGGCCGTGGCCGCCCGCCTCGACAGGTCGGCCACCTGCTGCCTCCGCTGCGTGCTGGGCGACTACTTCCCGACCTGACCGAGGGCGTCCCCACCAGTGGTGTCCTGACCGGTGGGGTGCGGCTCGGCGAAGGGAGTGAAGCGGGCGGGCGGGTGGTCAATGGGCAGGTCCGGGCGCCAGGCGGTGAGGATCTGGGCGCTGCACTCGAACAGGCCCGACGGCAGCGCGTCCAGCGGCCACCACCCCCAGTCGCCGACCCGCTCGCCCGGCTGGTCGGCGGGCTCCCCGCGCCACCGCGTGACGAGTGCGCCGAACGTGATGCGGACGACGTCGCCCACCCGGTCCAAGAGCATGCCCAGCAGGCGCACGTCGGCCGGGTCCGCGCGCAGGCCGGTCTCCTCGGCCAGTTCGCGCACGACCGTCTCCTCCAGCGACTCGCCCGGCTCCACCGTGCCGCCGGGTAGTTCGAGGGTCCCCCGCCGGTGGCGGCCGAGCAGCAGACCGCGCGGCCCCACCAGCACTGCGCCTACCCCGGCCGCCGCGTGTGCGACGGGCGGCCGGGCCGTACGGGGACGGGAGGTGATCCGGGCCGGCCTGCGGACCTGGAAGAGCCGGTAGGAGGCCTGGTTGCCCTCCTCGGGCGCGTCCAGCACGGTGACCTCCTCGACGCGCAGTCCGTGCCGCGCGAGCAGGTCCGTCCACAGCTTCGTGGTGAGCACCCACATGTGCCCGGTCAGTTCGCCGCCGCCGGCCAGGCGCAGGATCTCCGAGCGTGGCTTCACCTCCGAAGAGGGGCCGTCCCCGGAGGAGTTGGTGTGCAGCACGGTGAAGTACAGCCGTCCGCCGGGCCTGAGGGCCGCCGCCAGGGCGGGCAGCAGCCGGTGCGGGTCGATGAAGTGGACGGCGGACAGGGAGCAGATCACGTCGTACGGCGCCGAAGCGCGCAGATGCCCGACGGCGTCGGCCTGGATCAGCCGCAGGCCCGGCACGTCGCCGTAGTGCGCCCGTGCGCGCTCGATCTGAGTCGGGGAGAGGTCGACGGCGTCCACGGCGGCGTGCCGGGTACGGGCGAGGTGGGCGGCGTGCCGGCCCGGGCCGCACCCCAGGTCGAGCACGCGCAGGCCCGTCAGATCGCCGAGGACAGCGTCCCCCGGCCCCGTTCCCGCCGGGCCCCAGGCGATCTCGTCCACCTCGGGCAGAGGCGTGGCCCGGTCGAGGTGGTGCGCCCCGTAGGTGTGCCACATCGCGGCGTTGACCTGCTCGGCATCGGCCGTACCGGGTGCCGTCATCGCGTCCCCTCCTCGGGCTCGTCACCGAGCCGCCTCGTCACGTCGTCCCGCTCGTCACCGGGCGCCGCCCCAATCTCCGGCTCGCCGCCGGCGGCCCGCCCGCACCCTTTCGGCGCCTCACCGGCGCACCCGGTGCAGGGCCTTCGCGAGCGGCCCCCGCATGTGTGCCGGGACGCGGATCAGCTCCCGCAGCCCCGCCCGCCGCGGAACCGCGTCCAGACGGTGGTAGAACTCGCCGACGTCGAGCGCCAGCTGGCAGCCGGCGGTCCAGTACGGGATGACCGTGTGCGAAGGCGCCCCGAGCCGCACGGCCCGCCCGCCCAGGGGCCGGCTCGCCACGTCCCCCCGCAGCGCCACGCTCCGGCCGACGCCGAGGACCTGGAAGTACGCGGACACGTCGTGGACGCCACGGTCCAGGGGACCGCCGCCGGCCGCGGTGAGCGGGTCGATCCGCATCGTCCCGGCCACCACGGGTCGTCGCCGACCGCCTCGGCCGTTCTCGAGCCGCACGGTGAGGTCCGACGCGGGGAACCAGCCGACGTTCTGTCCGCGGTGGGAGAGCCGGATCTCCCCGTAGGCGGCGGTCAGGTGATCGCCGGCCGCCCACTCCTCGGCTCCGGCGATCCCCTCGGTCAGCGCCGGATCGAGCACCAGGCGCCCCCCGCGCTCCAGGAGGGACACCGCCCTGCCGTCCTGGTGGGTCAGGTGCATCCGCACCGGGGCGGTGAGCGCGCCGTCGTGCCAGCGGGGCCGGCCGAGTTCCGCGAGGGGCCTCACCTGGCTGACCCGGCGGGCCAGCAGCGACAGGGCGTCGAGGCGGCCCTCCTCCAGCAGACGGGCCCGCAGCCGCGTCACCGCCGGAAACCCTTCCCGGACGGACGGCGGGAACTCCTCGAGCACCAGCCGCCGTACCGTCTCGAACCGCTCCTGGACCTGACCGTGGCCGCTCAGCACGTAGGGCTCGCTCACGTGGCGGAGGATCTCCACCCGGTAGGTCCGGCGGAGCATCGCGTCCTGCACCGTGCCGGGCGGGGTGTGCGCCTTGACGGTCTGCACGACCTTGCGCAGCCAGCCGAAGTACTCGTCGACGACGAGCCGCCTGCTGCTGGTGTTCCCGCCGTCCTCCCGGCGCATCCAGTAGTAGCAGGGGTAGTCGCCCAGGACCGAGACGCACCGCGCCACCGCGTACGCGTGCGCCATGAACATCTGGTCCTCGAGCCGGCACCGGCCCTCCGGGAACCTGATGCCGTTGTCCAGGAGGAATGCGCGGCGGAACATCTTGTGGGGCGTCAGGCTCTCGAACAGCGGGTGGTCGCCCACGGTGCAGCGGGCGACCGTGCGGGCGAAGACATTGCTGGGCCGTGCCATGGTGCCCGCCGGTTTGCCGAGGACGATGTCCGATCCGTTGCGTCTGCCCAGGTCGTAGAGCCGTTCGAGCGCCTCGTGGCCCAGTTCGTCGTCCTGGTCGACGAACTGGACGTACTCGCCCCGGCTCAGCCGCACCCCGACGTTTCTCGGCTTCCCCGGCCAGCCGGAGTTCTCCTGGTGGTGCACCCGCACGTGGGGGTGCAGGGTCGCGAGCCGGTCCAGGCGTTCGGCCGAGTCGTCGGTCGAGCCGTCGTCGACGTACACGACCTCGTAGGCGTCGCGGCCGATGCTCTGTCCGAGCAGGCTCGGCGCGCACTTGTCGATGTAGGAGCCCGCGTTGTAGACGGGGACGACGACGCTGACTTTGAGCACGGGATCCACCCTCGTGTCCGACTGGGGTTCGTGGTGGTCTCGGTGTCCACCGGTGGCGGAACGCCGGTTCCGGCACCGCCCTCCGTCCCCGGAACGGCGACGGACGAGCATCACCTGAGCCCACGGGCGAGGAACGTAACACCGGGGACGGAGCCGCACCGCGAACCAGCGGCACATGCACCCGAACGGCGCACCGTACCGGGCAGTGGCACGGGACAGCCCCGCCGGCGGGGGAGACGGGGCTGCCGCGTGACCGGGTGGCAGCAGGGTCTGCGGGGCGGGTCCCGCTCGGACGACGCGGGCCCGGCCGGTCTCCAGTGGGTGCCGGCCGGGTGGGGGTACCCGGCCGCTCGTGAACGTTTCCTTGTCGGTGGAAGTACTGCCCGAGTCCATGCTCCGGGACGTGGTGGACCTGCTGGTGAGACTGGTGGAGGCAGCCGGGGCCCTGATCATCTTCGTGGGGGCCGCCTGGGCGTTCGGCCGTTTCCTCCGTGCGGGAATCCGCGGCGGCGTGGGCCGCCAGTTCAACCGGATCCGGCTCTCCCTGGGCCGGTTCCTGGCGCTGGGCCTGGAGTTCCAGCTCGCCGGGGATGTGCTGCGCACCGCCATCGCGCCGAGCTTCACCGAGATCGGGCAGCTCGCCGCGATCGCCGCGATCCGGACCGCCCTGAACTACTTCCTCGGCCGGGAGATCGCCGAGGAGCGCGCCGAGATCGAGCGCGAGCACCGCAAGGAGGTGGACGGCTCCCGTGCCCCGGAGGGGCCGGCGTGACCGCCCTCCTGCACCTGGCCGCCCTCGCCGCCACCGCTTTCGGGCTCGTCGCCGCCGCGGTGGTGTTCGCGGCGGCACGGCGGCTGATGCCCGCACTGGCCGTCCTGCTGGACTTCCTCATCGCGGCGGGTTTGCTGCGGCTGGCGGGTGGGACGAGCTGGGACGCCGTGGTGACGGCCGCCGCCGTGATCGCCGTCCGCAAGCTTGTCACCGCAGGCCTGCGCTTTTCCCCACCGCACTGACCGAGCGGGTCGACGGGCTGCGCCGGTGTGCGCCGTGCGGTCTCCCGGTTTCGGGACGGTGGGGTGGGGGGACAACGAGGCCTGGATGTGTTGATGCTGGTCATTGGCTGTTCCGGGGCCTCGGTCCACTGTCCTGGAGGTGAGGGATCCGTGGAGCATCGCTGCCGTGGGGTGTCACCGCACGAGAGGTGACGCCCCGGCTCTCGTACTCGGGCAGGGCCGTCCACCGGGTGTCCGCCTCCTGCGGCCAGGAAGCCTTCCGCGAAGGCCGCGCCCACGCGCTGCGGACGCCGGGCGGTGTCCCGTCCCGTCCCGGTCCGCACCGACCGCTCCTCGATGCCGATCCGGCTGATCGGCGAGGGTGCCGTCCGCTCGGATCTGGATCATTGAGTCCTCGCCCTCTTCGGGCATGCAGGTCGGAGGCTCTGGCGTGGCATCCGCTCGGGACACCCATGCTGCTCTCGGGCGGGAGTCCGCGATCCCGGCCGTCCGTCATGCCGGCGGTCGAGACTGTCGCATCCGGGTCGTCGCACCCCGCCCAGCCAGCCGGGTTGTCGGTGTCAGACGGCCGCTCGCGGTGGCGCGGCCCGAAGGGCACATCAGCCCTCAGCGTCACCTCCCGGTGCGGTACGCCCTCGCGGTCCACGGCCGGCGACGGCGTCCGCGAGGGACGCAGCCGGGTCTCCGCTGCAGGTAGCGTGCGGAGATGACGAGAAGCGAGCGACTCGCGGACCAGCTGGACCGGCACTGGCACAAGAACCTGCGGCCGCGGCTGTAGGGTCTTGCCGATGAGGAGTACTTCTGGGAGCCGGTGCGCGGTTGCTGGAGCATCCGCCCACGTGGCACGTCGGCCGCACCGATGTCGGCGGGTTCGGGGGAATGGACGATGGACTCCGCGTCCCCTGACCCGGTGCCGGCGCCGGTGACCACGATCGCCTGGCGGCTAGCGCACATCATCGTCTCCTGCCTGGGCTATCGGGTCGGATGGCACTTCGGCGGCCAGGACGTCGACTTCCGGACGTTCGCCTACGCGGGGGCCGCTGACGAGGCGCTGAAACAGCTCGACGAGACGTACGGGAGATGGAACGCGGGGGTCCGCGGGCTCTCGGACGCCGACCTGGAGAATCCGCCCGCGGTGGGTCCCGAGCGGTTTCCCATGGAGGGCATCGTCCTGCACGTCAACAGGGAGCTGATCCATCACGGCGCCGAGATCTCCCTACTGCGCGACCTCTACCGTTGGCAGGACGGAGCCGTACCACGCCGCACATGACTTCCCGGTGACCGGCGATCGGGCTTCGGGAACCCACGTGGTCTCCGTGACGCTGCGTGGCTGCGAGCTTCATCACCTGGAGGTCCCGGTCCGCGAGCCCGGCGCGTTTCCCGGCTCGACCGCCCTGGAACAGGCCCTCGCAGCGGGTAGGTTCGCCCCGGTCATGACCAGTTGCTCCGACGTCGTCGCGCCGGCGGTGGTGCCCCCTGAGGGGAGAAGCACAGTGACCCTGCCCCGCCGGCGTGGCTTGACCGAGCAGGCCGCCGACAAGCCGTGCTCGGCCGTGCGGAGGCGGGCGGTGGGTCCGCCGTGCCACCGGGCGGTGATCTCCGAGGCACGTCCGGACCGGGCGTCGAGCCCCACAGCGGTCGGCCCTTGTCGTCGGTGAGCGCGGCCGAGGCACGTCACCAGCCGGGCGGCCGCACTGTGCCCATCACACGGGTCACGGTGATCTCGATGACCACGCGCTCGGGATTGGGGCGGGGCGGCCGGTAGCGTTCGGCGTAGCGCCGTTCGGCCTCGGCGACGGACTCCGGGTCGTCCTTGACCAGCGCGGTGCCTTCGAGGGTGCACCAGCGGCGCCCCTCGACCTGGCTGACCGCGACCGTCGCGCCGGGTCCGGCCGCCCGGACGTTGCGGACCTTCTTGCTGCCGGCGCTGCTGATGACGCGTGCGATGCCGGCCTCGGGATCGAAGGTGACGCCCACGGGGACGAGATGCGGACTGCCGTCCGGGCGGTGGGTGGCCAGGAAGCAGATCCGTCGTTCCTGCCAGAAAGCGTCTTCCTCCGCCCCGGGCGGAGGTACGTCGGTTGTCATGGTGGTCCTTCGTCGAGCCGGTAGCGCGCCAGTTCCTCCCAGCCCCGCAGCCTCCGGGCACCGGGTCTCTCCGGTCGGGCAAGAGGGGAGTGAGGTCGATCCCGGGGGGTGGGGACCGGGTTTCGTGCGACGGGTGACAGCGTACGTGAGGTGATCAGTTGCCGTTGGAACCCGGCTGGTGTGAGGTGGCCGGGCGGGGGATGCCGCCGAGGGTCGCGCATCGTCAGGTCCGGCGCGGAAGGTGCGGTCCTGCCGCGATCGCCGTCCGCTCCTCCTCGGCCGAGCGCTCGACGCGGGCCTGCCGGGTGGCCAGGTACCGGTGGTGGCCGGCGCGGGACGTCCCGCGCGCCCGGCAGATCCGCTGGACGCCGAAGTCGGCGTGGTGGGCGGAGACGAAGTCCCGTGTCAGGGCGTCCACTCCAAAGGATCATCCCCGTCCGGCGGAACCGTCGAGCTGGTGGAGGAGCCGCTGGAAGGTGGCCCGAGACGGTACGGGCAGCCCGGGCGTGCCGGCACATCCGGCCCGCCCGCCCGGCATGGACTTCGTCAACCGTGACGCCCCCACCGTGACCGGCACGACGACCGGCCGGATCACCGGTCACAGCAACTGCGACTGCACTGTGAGGCGGGTCTCGGGACGTGACGGAACCGGACCTGGGTGGGCGTCACCGATGAGGGTGGCCGAGTATTCAACCGTCATGGGGAGGCGCTTGGAGAGATCATCGCCTTCGGAACCCGAGGACACGAGAACACCGTTGAACAGTCATGAAAGAGTTGCCGTGAAAGCCGATGCACGCCTCGCGACCATCGAGGACCTTGCCCCTGCCGAAGAAACGCTCACCGTCGCGTTCATGGACTATCCATGGACCAGGTGGGTGATCCCGGAGGACGACTACGCCAAGCGGCTCCGTGAGCTGCAACGTCTGTACCTCCGTCACGCCCTCCGGCACGGCGTCGTCCTCGTGACGCGGGAGCACGCCGGTGCAGCCGCGTTGCTGCCGCCGGATGCGGCCGAGCCGAGCGAATCGACCATGGAACAGATCATCGCCCTGCACGGTGAAAGAATCGGCCGCCTCACCGGTTCCCAGCCCGCCCCGGGAGCGTGGACCTTGGAAACACTCGGCGTGCGTCCGAGCCATCAAGGCAGAGGGCTCGGCAGCGCGCTCATCGCGCACGCCCTCCGTGACGTGAGCCGGCGTGGCGCACAAGAGGTGAGACTCGAGACATCCGACGCCCGCAACGTCCGCCTGTACGAACGGCACGGCTTCCACGTCACGAGCTGCACCGACAGCGGCGGCGGCCCGGCCGTATGGGCGATGACACTCCGGCTCACGGAATCCCGGCAGCGAAGGAGCGGGTGACCTCGAAGTCTCGTGACGGTCCACACGGTGCGCCGCCCGCCCCGCGGTGGAGGCGGGGCGGGCGGCGCGCCTGGCGGGGCGGTCGTTATGGATTCACACAACCGATCGTGCCCACCGGGAAGTTGTTGCCCGACGACGTGGCCGTGAAGCCGAACGTCACACTTCCGTCGGGATTGACCACCCGGTTGTGAGCGGCGTTGCGTACCGTCACCGTGCCGTCGGATCCGGTGGTGAGGGAGCCGTTCCAGGCACTGCCGATCGTGGTCCCGGGACCGGGCTTCCACTGCACGGCCCAGCCGTTGAGCGGCGAGGTCCCGTGGTTCATCACCTCGACGGAGCCCTGGAAACCGCCGTTCCAGGAGTTCACCACGTTGTAGACGGCCATGCACTCACCCGTGTGGGGCGGGTCGGTCGGGTCCGGGTCCGGGGGCGGCGTACTGCCCGAGCCCCGGATGCCGGTCACCTCGCCATTGCCCCCGTCGAAGACGACGTCGGAGCAGGAGAAGAAGTTCTCCTGGCTGTCCGAACGCACCCACTGCATGAAGATCAGCGCGTCACCGGAGCGGCCGGAGGGCAGCTTCAGGTTCCAGTAGTAATGGCCCCCGTTGGCACCCGGGGAGCCCTGCTGGGGCGGGTCGGTGACGGTCTGGATCAGCTCCAGGTCGTTCCAGCCCAGCTGGGACGTGGGCGACCAGCCGGGCTTGGTGATGTAGACCCGGAAGTCACCCGGGTGCGCGGCCCAGTTGCTGTACTGCACCTTGACCGTCGATCCGGACGTCAGGTGCGTGCGGGGCCAGTCGGAGCGGGCCGCGTTGTAGCCGGAGAAGTCGTACGGCGAGCGGTCACCGGCGCTGCACAGCGTACCGTCCGGCACGTAACCCGGGCCGCGCCCGGCGGCCCGGGAGTCCAGGACGGCGAACCAGTTGTACAGGGCCGACGCGCCGCTCTGGTTCAGCGCGGCCCGGCAGGCGGGGTTGGTCGGGTCGAGTGAGCCGGTGCCGGTGACGGCGTCCAGCTGACAGAGATAGGTGCGCGAACCGGGCATCATCGCCACGCCGTGCGCCTGCGCGTCCTTCTGCCAGAGGAAACTGAGCCCGAGCCCTCCGAGGAGGGTCGCCAGTACCGCTGCCAGAGAGACCAGTCTGCTTCTCAGAACCATGGAGTCTCCTGTCCCGATGCCGAGTTCTTCATGGGCGGTGCGAGGGGTGGAACCCCCGCCCGGCCGGGGAGGGCGCCAACCGGACGGGCGGGGGGCTCGGAGGGACCGTCCCGCGGCGGAACGGGACCGGCCGGGCGGCCGGTGCGTCGGCACCGGCCCTCGGCGCGGCCGTTCGCGGCGCGGTCAGGCCCGGGCGGCGGTGTGCGGCTGTCGCCGGCCGCCCCGTGCGGTGCGCCCGGGGCCCGCCCTGTCGGCGCAGGGAGGGAAGAGCGGGCCCCGGAGCGAGGGGACGGGGCGGAGTGCGGCCCGCCCCGCCCTCACGCGGTCCGGCAGGCGGTGCCGTTCAGCCGGAAGGCGTCGGGCTGTGCGAAGGCGCCGCTGTAGCTGCCCTGGAAGCCGAAGCTCTGGCTCCCTCCGGCGGCGATACGCGTGTTGCCGGCCGGTGCGGTCGCCGTGACCGCACCCGAGGAGGGGGCGACGGACGCGTTCCAGGCGTTGCCGATGCGCTGCCCGGAGGGCAGGGTGAAGGCGAGCTGCCAGCCCTCGACGGCGGCCGGACCGTTGTTGGTGACGGTGACGTTCGCGGTGAAGCCGCCCGGCCAGACATTCGTGGCGTACGACACCGTGCAGGCGGCCGGGGCGCCGGGGTCCCCCGGATTCGAGCCACCGCCCGTGTTCACGGTGGACGAGAACGAGTGCACGGCGAGTCCCGCGCCGTTCTGCCAGGGCTCGAAACCGGCCTGAATGCTCGTCAGGTACCAGTCGTTGCCCGCCAGTCCGCGCGCCACCGTCGCCCGGACGAAGTCCATCACGTCGAAGCTCCAGCTGCTGATCGCCGACGGCGCGACGAACGACAGCACGTCGTTGGTGCCGTTGCCGCCGGACCACACCTGCCAGGTGCGCCCGGCCACGGTGGCCGTGCCGACCTGCGAGCCGATCGGCTGGATCTGCCCCACCTTGTTGAACCAGATCATGATCTCGGTCCGGTTCACCCCGTCGGTCCGGGGCGTCGGGTCCAGCCAGATGTCGTACGAGGCGTTGTACACGGCGTTGTCGACGTAGCCGTACGAGATGCTGGTGGGGGCGTTCGCGATGCCGCTGATGCGGGCGGGGAGGGCGGTGCCCGGCGAGCAGTTGGTGTAGTGGCAGCCGTTGAAGACCGACGGGTAGGACTTCGGCGCGCCGTTGGT
Organism: Streptomyces prasinopilosus; assembly: GCF_001419695.1. Lineage (GTDB taxonomy): Bacteria > Actinomycetota > Actinomycetes > Streptomycetales > Streptomycetaceae > Streptomyces > Streptomyces prasinopilosus. Next base: position 4,585 of record NZ_LIRG01000168.1, on the reverse strand, counting down.
CGGCACCGAGCCGTCGGCCTGGGCGACCCGGAAGCCGGTGTCCGTGGCGGTGACGCACTGGGTGGCGCTGGTGCCCCAGCGGTTGTTCTGGACGACGTAGCGCCCCTGGATGACGGTCGATCCGTACTGTTCGCAGATCGTGGTGTCGGCCTGGGCCGGTGCGGTCGCGGTCAGCAGCGCCGCCAGAGCGGCGAGAGCGGTGAGGAGCGCGGCCGACACGGTGCGCATCGTGCGGGTGTGGTGCCGTAACCGTGGCATGTGGGGGCCTCTCCGGAAGGGTGTGCGGGGTTACCGGCGGGAGCGCTCCCGCTTCCCCCGTGATGGGAGCGCTCCCAAAGGTGTTCCGGAAAGGGACTGTAGAAGGCGTCCATGTCCCTGACAACCCTGTGCGCGGCAACCCGTCGAACGCGTTTCGAAGGCGCTGCTCAGAGGGGTGATCCCCTCGTACTCCGAACGCCGGGAGCGCTCCCGAAACATTCGACGTGCACCGGGGGCGTGCCCGCCGGGCCGGGGCGGCGGGCCGTCAGGCGGAGCCGCGCACCACCAGCTCCGTGCGGAGGATGACGTGCCGCCAGGCCACCGTCGGCTCCTCCATCTCCTCCAGAAGCAGCCGTACCATCGTGTGCCCGATCTCCTCCAGCGGCTGACGCACCGTCGTCAGCTTCGGATCGGTGTGCTGCGCGAGCGGAAAGTCGTCGAAGCCGATCACCGCGACGTCGTCCGGCACCCGCCGCCCCGCCGCGCGCAGGGCATTCAACGCGCCCGCGGCCATGGTGTCCGACGCGGCGAACACCCCGTCGATCTCCGGGGCACGCTCGATGAGTTCGGCCATCGCGCGGTGCCCGCTGTCCGCGGAGAAGTCGCCCTCGACGGTCCAGGACGGCCTGCCCTCGACACCCGCCCGCTCCAGCGCCTCCCGGTAGCCACGCAGCCGGCACTGGGCCACGTACATGTCGGACGGTCCGGTGATGGTCGCGACCGCGCGGCGGCCGGTATCCAGCAGATGCGCCACGGCGCTGCGGGCCCCGCCGACGTTGTCGGCGTCGACGTAGGTCACGCTCTCGTCCCCGGAGCGCCGCCCCAGCAGGACGGTGGGCAGGCCCACTTCGGCCAGCATGTCGGGCAGCGCGTCCTCGGCGTGCACGGACATCAGCATGACGCCGTCGACCCGGCCGCCGCGCGCGTACTCCACGAGACGCTGCCGCTCGGCGTTCGTGCGCACCAAGGTGAGCAGCAACTGCACCTCGGTCTCGGTCAGCGCGTCACCGACGGACCGCACGATCTCCGAGAAGAAGGGTTCACCGAACTGCCGCCAGTCCGGCTCCGTCATGACCAGCGCGACCGCGTCGGCACGCCGGCCCGCCAGCGTACGGGCCGCCAGGTTGGGGACGTACCCCAGTTCCGCGATGGCGCGCTGCACGGCACGGCGCGTCGTGTCCTTCACGCCCGCCGCGTCGTTGATGACGCGGGAGACGGTGCTCCGCCCCACACCGGCGAGCGCGGCCACCTCCTCGAGCGTCGGTGGGCCCGTACGCCGCCTGAGCATGACCACCCCCACGAGATCACTTGATCCTACGACCCCAGCCACGCCCGGATCGACCGTTTTCGCAAGCCGCCGCAACGGGTCGGCCCGTCCATCATGCCGCCCCGCGTCCTACCGGGTGCCGGCCGTACCCCGCATCGGGGACCGAGGGGCGCCCGGCCCCCCTCAGCGCAGGACGGTGGCCCAGTGGGCCAGGACCGAGGGAAGCTCGTCGGCGTTCACCCAGGCCCGGAACAGTTGGTCGCCCTCGGCCCGGCGATCCGGAGTGCCGGTGTACACACCGACGATCGCGCGGTCGTGCATGAGCGCGTCCTCCCTCTGCCCATGCAGTTCCTTCCACACGATCACGTACCCCTGGCGGTACGTCAGGGGCCCGATCTCGTACACGTCTTTGGCCTCGGGGGCTCCGGGGTCTGCGTTTACATTCATGGACCGAAACCCTATGCCCGCCCTCCGCGCCGTGGGGCGAGATCGGCCGTCCGTCCAGCCGAGGGGGCGCAAACGGTCGTCTTCGCCCTCGATGGCCGAGCCAGGAGCCCGCCGACCGTGGCCGGGTCCAGGGGTCCCTCGTACGCGTCATCGGCCTGCCGCCCGACGCCGGGGCCCGGGTGGAGGGCTGGGGGAGGGCCCGCCGTGATTGGCCGGGTCGTGGACCGCGTCGCGCAATTCCCCCTCGCTCCAGGAGGAGCTGCTGTGCAGTGCGTACAGTCGGCATGAGCCGTTGAGAACGGTCCACGTCGAGGCCCGGTCGGTGGTTTGCCCCGCACACCATCCAGGTGGTGGCAGTCCCCACACCGGAAGACGTGACCAGGCGCCTCGTCGCCCTCGACCTGCTCACCTGCACTGGGGCATGACGGCGCTTCAGGAACACCGAAGCCCGGCATGACCCAGGGGGATCCATCGCTCCCGTCTGCCGGGCTGAGCCGTGCCAAGGGGAGAGGAAGGCCAGGACGAACCCGTGGGATGTCGCACAGCCCGACGCACCGACGCACCGACGCACCGACGCACCGAGGGACCGTGTGGCCGTGCTGGGCGGTGTCTGCGCCACGCCGCCCGGCCTGCCGGCCGGGGGAGTCCAGGCGGGCGAGGCCCGGGAAGAGGGCACGCCGGGCGGGTCGACGGGGTTGCGTCTCTCAGGGCTGACGCCTGTCCGGCGCCTCTTCGCAGATGACCTCGTCGCGCGGGGTGTAGTGCGTGCGGAACGGTTCCCGCTTCACTTCCCGGCCGCCGTCACGGAAGACCCGCTCCACAGTGACGTCGAAGCCCTCGAGCGGGGTCTGCGGCACGCATCCCTCGTCGGTGCTCACCCGCTTGGCCGGCTGCCGGGTGTCGGTGCGCGGTCCCTTGACCGACGTGATCTCGTCGTACTTCTTCGTGCCGAGGAAGGTGATGGTCACCGAGGTGTCGGTGGACTCGGCCAGGAGGTAGAGGGCCTTGCCGGAGTCGTTGGTGAACTTCAGGTCCAGGCTGCCCCAGGCGACGGTCGCCTCGCGGCCCTCGGGGTAGCGCTCGATGTAGAAGGAGTGGGCGCCGTACTCGACGGGCTTGACCCCGGCGAAGAACATCGCGTTGAAGACCGTGGTGGCCACGGCGGAGACGCCGCCGCCGGGCGCCTTGGTGTACTGGTCGTCGAGGATCATGATGCCGTCGACGAAGCCGTTGGCCCGGGTGCGCTCGCCGACGGTCCGGTTGAAGCTCCAGGTCTCGTCCGGCATGACGACGGAGCCGTTGATGAGGTCCACGGCCCGGCCGATGTTCGTCGAGCGGTAGGCGGCCGGTTCGAAACCGACGGTGAAGGAGGACACCTTCTCGGTCAGGCCCAGGCGTGCCGCGCTCTCACGGGTGATCTCCGGCTGGATCCGCCGCGTGTCCACCTCGCCGGTGCGGGCGGTGCCCGACCTGGTGAGCAGAGGCAGGACGGCCTTGCCCAGGGCCTTGTCGGTGACCTCCACGCCGGGCCTGGCATCGGCGGTCACCACGACCCTGTCGCCCTCGAGCCCCAGCCGGGCGTTTCGGGGTGTGGTGGGAAGGCCGTTCAGGGCGCCGGCCACCGTGGGGGCCGCGCGCAGGCCCGTGCTGTCGAGGTCCGGTGTGAGCCTGCCGGTGTCGTCCGGCCGCATCGTCAGGTACTCGCCCAGCACGGCCGGGGGGAGCGTGAACCGCTGGTCTTCCGCGGTGAGCGTGACCGGTGCCGACATCGCCGGCCGCGCGAACTCGCGCACCGCCCGCCGCACCTCCTCCGCCGTGACCTTCGGCCTGCTCTCACGTGCGGGCAGCACCGTGACCGCGTCCGCCGCACCGCGCAGGAAAGGAGTGCGCAGGGCGCCGATCGCGGCATCGACGTCCAGCGCGTAGCCGGTGCGCGGGGCGGTCTGCTCGACCTTGCCGCCGGCGAAGGAGACGGCGCCGTCGCGCACCTTCTCGTCGAGCGTCTTCGCCAGCCCGCCGAGGGCGGTACGGGCCTTGCCCTCGTTGATCCGCACGACCGGCTCGATGTCACCACCGTCCGAGCGGAACAGCCCGCCGATCACGCTGACCGGATCGGCGCCGGTGGACGCCGCCCGGTCAAGGGTTTCCCGGACGTCGAAGGCGAGCCCCGCCTGTCGCGGATCGACCACGCCCTTGCGCTCGCCGACCTGCACGGCCAGCTTCCGCGGGCCGGCCGCCGCCAGGTGCCGCTCCAGCTTCCGGGAGGCCTCCTCGCGGGTCAGGCCCCCGATGTCCACGCCGCGCACCGTGGTGCCCGCCTCGATCTCACCGCCGGTGAGCAGCAGCCCGGCGAGGTACAGGCCGCCGATGCCGACGGTCAGCGCACCGCCCGCCAGAGCGACGGGCGGGAGCGAGGGCATCCGGGAGGGGGAGGGTATCCGGGGGCGCATGGGTCTCCTGAACGATCGACGTGACGTGTCCTCATCACAATGCTGTGTGCGGGAACAGCCGGTCAGGCTACGCGCAACCGGGCACCAAAGGGTATATCCCAGGTCACGCCGGACGGAGAGGCTTCGGGAAGGTTCCAGAACGCCCGGCGTGACCTGGGATATA
>NZ_LIRG01000167.1 GCF_001419695.1 Streptomyces prasinopilosus | reverse complement strand
CGGCGCGGGCCGTGCGGGCCGCCTGCGCGGACTTCAGGGCGGCGGTCAGCGCGGCCCCCCTGCCCGGGGGCACCCGGATCAGGGCCCGCTCCCACTGGTCCCCGGGCGGCGGGCCGCCGGGCCGCCGCGGGCGGCCCGCGGGAGTGACGGGCAGCGGGACGGGCCCCAGCACCTCCGCCTCCCCGGGGAGGTCGGCCGCGCGGAGGAACCCGGCCACCGCCTCCCCCGGCCCGGAGACCGCCGCCATCCTCGACACCGGGGGGAAGCCCAGCTCGGCCCGCTCCCCCAGTTCCCGCACCGCGTGCCCGACGGGGTCCCACCGCACCAGCGCCTGCACGGGCCGCAGGGTCGGCTCGGCGACCACCACGACCGTGCCGCCCTCCGCCTGCGGACGCACCAGCGCCGCCGCTCCGATCCAGCGCCGCAGCGCGTCCTCCCCGGCCCGCAGATCGGGCCGGCCCAGCATCGCCCAGCCGTCCAGCAGCAGCGCCGCCGCGTACCCGCCCTCGGCTACCGGCTCGGCCCCCGGCGTGCTCACCACCAGTGCGGGCGCGGCCGGCACCGTGTCCAGCACGTGCTCGCGGCCGGAGGTGCGCACCGGTACCGCGGGGAAGGCCCGGCCCAGCTCCTCGGCGGTCCGGCGCGCCCCCACCACCTGGGCCCGCAGCCGGAACCCGCCGCACTCCGGGCAGTGCCAGCCGCCCTCCTCGCGCCGCCCGCACCAGCCGCACCGCAGGTCGTCGGCGCCGGGTGCCTCCATCGGCCCCGAGCAGTGCCGGCACCGCGCCGGGGTGCGGCAGCCCGCGCACGCCATCCGCGGGACGTAGCCGCGCCGGGGCACCTGCACGAGCACCGGCCCGCGGCGCAGCCCCTCCCTGACGGCCTGCCAGGCGAGCGACGGCAGCCGGGCGGCGCGGGCGGCCTCGTCGCGTGCGAGGTCCCCGTCCCCCACCGTCCGCACCAGCGGGGCGGCGGCCCGTACCCGGTCCCTTCCGGCGACCAGGGGCCCGGCCCAGCCGGTCTCCACCAGCTGGGCGGCCTCCACCGTGCAGCTCCAGCCGCCCAGCAGGAAACCGCACCTGTCCTGCGCCGCCCGCAGCAGCAGCACCTCACGCGCGTGCGGCTGCGGGGCGTGCTGCTCGCCGTGGCTGCCGTCGCCGTCGTCCCAGAGCGCGACCAGGCCGAGGTCCTGGACGGGCGCGAACATGGCCGCCCTGGTGCCGATCACGGCGCGCACGGAGCCGCGGCGCACGGCGAGCCACTGCGCGTACCGCTTCTCGGGCCCGGCGTCGGCGGTCAGCACCGCGTGCCGCCCCTCCCCCAGGAGCCCGGTGAGCGCGGCGTCGACGCGGGCGACGGCCCGGCCGTCCGGGAGGACGACGAGGGCGCCGCGGCCGGAGGCCAGCGTCGCCGCGACCGCGCGGGCCAGCTCCTCGCTCCAGAGCGGCCCGGGCAGCGCGTTCCACACGGCGCGCGGAGCGCCGCCGGCGGCCAGCGACCGCAGGAAGGCGGGCCCCTGCTCGTACCGGTCCCAGGAGCCCGGTTCCGGTGCCGGCGGCGGCGGCGCCGGGGCGGGCGAGGGCCGCCGCTCGGCGCGCGCGCTGCGCGGCGGTACGGCGAGCTGGAGCACGTCGGCGAGGCTGCCCGCGTACCGGTCGGCGACCGCCCGGGCCAGCCCCAGCAGTTCTTCGCTCAGGACCGGCTCGGGCGAGACCACCTGGGCGAGGGCGGCCAGCGGCCCCGGGTAGTCGGACTCGGCGAGCCGCTCGATCAGGAACCCGTCGATGAGCCCGCCGCCCTCGCGGCGCCCCTCGCGCACCCGGTGCCGGCCGGCCCCGAACCGCACCCGCACCCGGACGCCCGGCTGCGCGTCGGCGTCCAGCTCCTCGGGCACGGCGTAGTCGAAGTACCGGTCGAGGTGCAGGACGCCCTTGTCGACGAGGACGCGCGCGACCGGCAGGTGCCCGGCGAGTGCGGCACCCCGCCAGGTCCGCGGCCTGGCCCGGGGCGTGTCGGCCTTGCGCACGGTCTCCCGGATGAGCGCGAGCTGTTCGGGCGGCGCGCCCCGCACACCGCCGTCCACCCGTCCGGTCCCACCGTTCTCGCTGCTCACGCCTGCATTCCTACCAAACACGACTGACACCCGGCCGGCAGCGGCCGCCGCCCGCACCCCACCGCACGTCCGGGGGCGTGCGCACGCCGAGGCCCGGCGCCCCCGGAGGGACGCCGGGCCTCGGCGGGGACGCCGGAGCGCGGACTACAGGCCCGCGGCCTCGCGCAGCGCGTCCACGCGGTCGGTGCGCTCCCAGGTGAAGTCGGGCAGCTCACGGCCGAAGTGGCCGTAGGCGGCGGTCTGGGCGTAGATCGGGCGCAGCAGGTCCAGGTCGCGGATGATGGCGGCCGGACGGAGGTCGAACACGTCCTCGATCGCCCGCTCGATCCGCTCGGCGTCGACCTTGGCGGTGCCGAAGGTCTCCACGAACAGGCCGACCGGCTCCGCCTTGCCGATCGCGTACGCCACCTGGACCTCGCAGCGGGCGGCCAGGCCGGCCGCGACGACGTTCTTGGCGACCCAGCGCATCGCGTAGGCGGCGGAGCGGTCCACCTTGGACGGGTCCTTGCCGGAGAACGCGCCGCCGCCGTGCCGGGCCATGCCGCCGTACGTGTCGATGATGATCTTGCGGCCGGTCAGGCCGGCGTCGCCCATCGGGCCGCCGATCTCGAACCGGCCGGTGGGGTTGACCAGCAGGCGGTAGTTCTCGGTGTCGAGCTTGATGCCCTCGTCCAGCAGGGCCTTCAGCTCCGGCTCCACGACGAACTCGCGGATGTCGGGGGCGAGCAGCGACTCCAGGTCGATGTCGGAGGCGTGCTGCGAGGAGACCACGACGGTGTCCAGGCGGACGGCCTTGTCGCCGTCGTACTCGATGGTGACCTGGGTCTTGCCGTCCGGGCGCAGGTAGGGGATGGTGCCGTTCTTGCGCACGTCGGACAGGCGCTTGGACAGGCGGTGCGCCAGGAAGACCGGCAGCGGCATCAGCGTCGGCGTCTCGTCCGTCGCGTAGCCGAACATCAGGCCCTGGTCGCCCGCGCCCTGCCGGTCCAGCTCGTCCTCGTCGCCCTCGACCCGGGACTCGTACGCGGTGTCGACGCCCTGGGCGATGTCCGGGGACTGGGAGCCGATGGACACCGAAACGCCGCAGGAGGCGCCGTCGAAGCCCTTCTTCGAGGAGTCGTAGCCGATCTCCAGGATCTTGTCGCGCACCAGCTGGGGGATCGGCGCGTAGGCCTTGGTCGTGACCTCGCCGGCCACGTGCACCAGGCCGGTGGTGATGAGGGTCTCGACGGCGACGCGGGAATGGGGGTCCTCGCGGAGCAGCGCGTCGAGGATGGTGTCGCTGATCTGGTCAGCGATCTTGTCGGGGTGACCCTCGGTCACGGACTCCGAGGTGAACAGACGACGGGACACAACGCTCCCTGTGGTTGCAGCGGCTGCTGGCTGATCATTGGCGGACGGCAGGGGCTGCACCGCACACCGTCCGTGGAACAGTTTATCGGTCGTGCCTGGTCACGGGTCCCCCCGTCTCGCCTCTCGGGAACCCCCGCGACCAGCGGCACGGGCATTCTGCCCATGCGGGGGCGTGTTGGCCAGAGGCGCCACGCCCTGACGGCGGGGTCCGAGGGCCCCGGAGGGTCCGGATCCCGCCGCGGATCGTTCAGTCCAGACGCGCGGCCACCAGGTCCCAGACCGTGTCGGCCAGGGCTTCCTTGGGGCCGTGCGCCACCGGCGTCTCGCTGCCGTCGGCACCGAGCACCACGGCCTCGTTCTCCTCGGAGCCGAACGTCTTGCGCTCGCCGACCTCGTTGACCACGAGCAGATCGCAGCCCTTGCGCTTCAGCTTGGCGCGCCCGTTGGCGAGCACGTCGTCCGTCTCCGCGGCGAACCCGACGACCACCTGTCCGGGGCGGGACCGGACGGCGGAGACCTCGGCGAGGACGTCGGGGTTGCGCACCAGGGCGACGGGCTCGGGTTCCCGGCCGTCCTGCTTCTTGATCTTCCCGGCGGCGTACGCGGCGGGGCGGAAGTCGGCGACCGCGGCGGCCATGACCACCGCGTCGGCGTCGGCGGCCGCCCGGAGCACCTCCTCGCGCAGCTGGACGGCGGTCCCGACGGGGACGACGTCCACCCCCGCCGGGTCGGGCAGCGTGGTGTTGGCGGCGATCAGGGTGACCCGCGCGCCCCGCGCGGCGGCGGTCCGGGCGAGGGCGTAGCCCTGTTTGCCGGAGGAGCGGTTGCCCAGGAAGCGGACGGGGTCGAGGGGCTCCCGGGTGCCGCCGGCGCTGATCACGACGTGCCGGCCCCTGAGGTCGGGCTCGGTGACGCCCCGGGCCAGGACCCGGCGGCAGACCTCGAAGATCTCCCCCGGGTCGGGCAGCCGGCCCTTGCCGGTGTCGGCGCCGGTGAGCCGGCCCACCGCCGGTTCGACGACGACGGCACCGCGCCGGCGCAGGGTCGCCACGTTCTCCCGGGTGGCCGGGTGCTCCCACATCTCGGTGTGCATGGCGGGGGCGAAGACCACGGGGCAGCGGGCGGTGAGCAGGGTGTTGGTGAGGAGGTCGCCGGCCAGGCCGTGCGCCGCCTTCGCCAGCGTGTCCGCGGTGGCCGGGGCGACCACGACCAGGTCGGCCTGCTGCCCGATGCGGACGTGCGGCACCTCGTGGACGTCGTCCCACACCTCGGTCGAGACCGGGTGGCCGGAGAGCGCCGACCAGGTGGCGGCGCCGACGAAGTGCAGTGCGGAGGCGGTGGGGACGACGCGGACGTCGTGCCCCGACTCCGTCAGCCGCCTGAGCAGCTCGCAGGCCTTGTACGCGGCGATGCCGCCGCTGACGCCCAGAACGACCTTCGGCTTGTCCACGTCTCTCCCGTCTCTTCCCGGAACACCGGCCCGTGCGCGCCGGGGACGGCCGCGCACCCCTCATGCTCGCACCCTCGCGGGAACGGTCCCGCGCCCCGACCACACCACAGGCCCGGCAGACGTGCTGCCGGGCCTGGGGTGAAGTCGGCCGAAAATCGCCGGTACGGCTTTCGGTGCCGTGCGGCTCGTCGAACCGCGACGCACCGGACCGCGACTTACTGAACGGGGCCTTCGATGGCCTCGGAGGTCAGCAGTCCCGCGTTGATCTCGCGCAGGGCGATCGAGAGCGGCTTCTCGTGGACGTGGGTGTCGACGAGGGGGCCGACGTACTCGAGGAGGCCCTCGCCGAGCTGCGAGTAGTACGCGTTGATCTGGCGAGCCCGCTTGGCCGCGTAGATCACGAGGCTGTACTTCGAGTCCGTGGCCTCGAGGAGCTCGTCGATCGGCGGGTTGATGATGCCCTCGGGCGTGGAGATGGAAGAGGACACGCTCTACCTTCCGATGGATGGGAAAGAACCGGTCTGCATGATCGCTGAATGACCGCTGGGGAAACGCTGACGATCACACGACGTTCATCAAGGCTAGCAGCTCGCGGGCCACGTCCTCGACGGAGGTGTTGACCAGGGTGGTGTCGAACTCCGGCTCGGCCGCCAGTTCGGTCTTCGCGGCCTCCAGCCGGCGCTCGACCACCTCGGGCGACTCGGTGCCCCGGCCGGTGAGCCGGCGCACCAGCTCGTCCCAGGAGGGAGGGGCGAGGAAGACCAGCTGGGCCTCGGTCATGGACGCGCGGACCTGGCGGGCGCCCTGGAGGTCGATCTCCAGGAGGACCGGCAGGCCCGACTCCAGGTGCTCGAGCACCGCCGCGCGCGGCGTGCCGTAGCGGTTGCCGGCGAACTCGGCCCACTCGAGCAGTTCGCCGTTGGCGATCAGCTTGTCCATCTCGTCGTCGGTGACGAAGAAGTAGTGGACCCCGTCCCGCTCACCGGGACGCGGCGTGCGGGTCGTCGCCGACACCGAGAGCCAGACCTCGGGGTGTGCCTTGCGCATGTGCGCGACGACCGTGCTCTTGCCGACCCCGGAGGGGCCGGAGAGCACGGTCAGCCGCGGACGTGCGTCCGGGGGTACGGGGGACGTCCCCCGGGGTGTTGCAGCCATGCGGCGATTATTCCAGCAATCCCGGTGCGCCCGGGACGCCGGTCCCGGACCGCCCGGGACTCAGGAGCCGGTGCTGCCGAACTCACGCTCCAGGGAGGCGATCTGGTTCGAGCCGAGACCCCGCACGCGGCGGCTCTCGGAGATCCCCAGTCGCTCCATGATCTGCTTGGCGCGGACCTTGCCCACGCCCGGCAGGGACTCGAGCAGGGCGGAGACCTTCATCTTGCCGATGACGTCGTTCTCCTGGCCCTGCTTGATGACCTCGTGCAGGGAGGCGCCGGAGTGCTTGAGTCGATTCTTGACCTCGGCCCGCTCCCGGCGAGCCGCGGCGGCCTTTTCGAGCGCGGCTGCGCGCTGTTCAGGGGTAAGGGGCGGAAGAGCCACGCCTACGTCACCTCGGATGTCGAACTGTCGGATACGGACCGGTGAGGAACCTAGTCGCCCCACACCAGGGGAGCCACGAGCAACACGCTTGCCCGTTCACTCTCCGTCGGAGACTAGCGGCCAACTCCGTCTGAGTCAGCGAGAACAGCGGAAAAGTCCAGGTCAGGATCGATGATGGCGGACATTTAAGGGCATAGCGGCCGGGTTTTTTTGTCGGATGACGTCCCGGCGCGCTCCTGCTCGCCCCGTCAGAGGCTCAGACCGCCGCCACGGCCGTCCTGATCTCCTCCGCGAATCGCTCCGCGGCGTCACGCAGCGCGACCACGTCGGCACCGTGACGCAACACTCCCCGGCTGACGTTCGGCACGACGTTGCGCACCGCCGGGCCGAAGACCGCCGGGAGGTCCGCCGCTGTGGCTCCCTGGGCCCCGATCCCGGGCGCGAGCAGTGGACCGTTGATGTCGAGATCGTACGACGACAGGTCGCCCAGCGTCGCGCCGACGACCGCGCCGAAGGACCCCAGGGGCATCTGGCCCGCGTTCTCGGCGGCCAGATGGCCGAGCATGGTGGCGCCCACGCTGCGCCCGTCGGCCCGCACCGCGTGCTGCACCTCGCCGCCCTCCGGGTTGGAGGTCAGGGCCAGGACGAACAGCCCCGTGCCGCTCTCGCGGGCCAGGGCCACCGCCGGGCTCAGCGACCCGTAGCCGAGGTACGGGGAGACGGTCAGCGCGTCCGAGAACAGCGGGGAGTCCGGGTGCAGGAAGGATTCGGCGTAGGCGGCCATGGTGGAGCCGATGTCACCGCGCTTGGCGTCCATGACGACCAGCGCGCCGGCCGCCCGCGCCTCGGCGACCGACGCCTCCAGCACCGCGACGCCCCGCGAGCCGAAGCGTTCGAAGAACGCGCTCTGCGGTTTGAGCACGGCGACCCGGTCCGCGACCGCCTCGACGACCGTGCGGCTGAACCGCTCCAGGCCGGCCACGTCGTCGTTCAGGCCCCACTCGGCGAGCAGGGCGGCGTGCGGGTCGATGCCGATGCACAGCGGGCCGCGCGTGTCCATGGCCCGGCGCAGGCGCGCGCCGAAGGGTTCCGGTCCGTTCATGCCGTGGTCCTCACGTCGGCGCCCACCGCGTCGGCGAGCGTGGCGTACGGGCTGGTGCGCAGGCGCGCGGCGAGCCCCTTGTGCAGGGTGCGGGCCCAGAAGGGGCCCTCGTAGACGAACGCGCTGTAGCCCTGGACCAGCGTGGCGCCGGCCAGGATGCGCTGCCAGGCGTCCTCGGCGTTCTCGATGCCGCCGACACCGACCAGGGTGATCCGGTCGCCCACCCGGGCGTACAGGCGGCGCAGCACCTGGAGGGAGCGTGCCTTCAGGGGCGCGCCGGACAGGCCGCCGGCCTCCTGGACGGCTGCGGGGCCGGACCGCAGGCCGAGTCCCGCGCGCGCGACGGTGGTGTTCGTGGCGATGATCCCGTCCAGACCGAGCTCCACGGCCAGGTCGGCGACCGCGTCGACGTCCTCGTCGGCGAGGTCCGGGGCGATCTTCACCAGCAGCGGCACCCGGCGGGCGGGGGCGGCGCGGTCGGCGGCCCCGCGGACGGCGGTGAGCAGCGGGCGCAGGTGGTCGACGGCCTGGAGGTCGCGCAGGCCGGGGGTGTTCGGCGAGGAGACGTTGACCACCAGGTAGTCGGCGTACGGCGCCAGCCGCTCGGCGGACTTCACGTAGTCGCCGACGGCCTCGGCCTCGGGCACGGCCTTGGTCTTGCCGATGTTGACGCCGACGACCGTCCGGAAGACGGGCGTGCGGGAGGCCAGGCGGGCGGCGACGGCCAGCGAGCCCTCGTTGTTGAAGCCCATGCGGTTGATCAGTGCGCGGTCCGCCACCAGCCGGAACAACCGCTTCTTCGGGTTGCCGGGCTGCGGCTCGCCGGTCACGGTGCCGATCTCGACGTGGTCGAAGCCGAGCATCGCCATGCCGTCGATGCCCACGGCGTTCTTGTCGAAGCCGGCGGCGAGCCCGAAGGGGCTGTGCAGGCGCAGGCCGAGGGCCTCGGTGCGCAGTTCCCGGTGGCGGGGCGCGAGCGCGGCGGCGACGAAGGTGCGCAGGCCGGGGACGCGCGCGACGAGACGGATCCAGCGGAAGGCGAGGTGGTGGGCCCGCTCCGGATCCATCCGCCGGAACACCAGATGGAAGAAGTACTTGTACATGCCTGTGTCCTCGTGAAGGGCCTGGAGGGCCTCATGAAGAGGGGGACACCGTTTCCGGTGTCCCCCTCGGGGCCGTCAGTCGCGGGCCGCTGTCAGGTGCTGTGCGTGTTCCTGGAGCGAGCGGACGCCGACCTCGCCGCGGTTGAGGGCGTCGATGCCCTGGACCGCGGCGGCGAGCGCCTGGACCGTCGTCAGGCACGGCACGGACCGCGCCACGGCGGCCGTGCGGATGTCGTAGCCGTCGAGGCGTCCGCCGGTGCCGTACGGGGTGTTGACGATGAGGTCGACCTCGCCGTCGTGGATCAGCTGGACGATGGTCTTCTCGCCGTTCGGGCCGGTGCCCTCGGACTGCTTGCGCACGACGGTGGCGTTGATGCCGTTGCGCTTGAGGACCTCGGCGGTGCCGGAGGTGGCGAGCAGGTCGAAGCCGTGGGCGACGAGTTCGCGCGCGGGGAAGATCATCGAGCGCTTGTCGCGGTTGGCGACCGAGATGAAGGCGCGGCCCTTGGTGGGCAGCGGCCCGTAGGCGCCGGCCTGCGACTTGGCGTACGCGGTGCCGAAGGCGGAGTCGATGCCCATGACCTCGCCGGTGGAGCGCATCTCCGGGCCGAGGACCGTGTCGACGCCGCGGCCGTGGATGTCGCGGAAGCGCGACCAGGGCAGCACGGCCTCCTTGACGGAGATCGGCGCGTCGAGCGGGAGGTCGCCGCCGTCGCCCCGGGCCGGGAGCAGGCCCTCGGCGCGGAGCTCGGCGACGGTCGCGCCGAGCGAGATCCGGGCGGCCGCCTTGGCCAGCGGCACCGCGGTCGCCTTCGAGGTGAAGGGGACGGTGCGCGAGGCGCGCGGGTTGGCCTCCAGGACGTAGAGGATGTCGCCGGAGAGCGCGAACTGGATGTTGATCAGGCCGCGCACCCCGACGCCGCGCGCGATGGCCTCCGTGGAGGCGCGCAGCCGCTTGATGTCGTGGCCGCCCAGGGTGATCGGGGGCAGGGCGCACGCCGAGTCGCCGGAGTGGATGCCGGCCTCCTCGATGTGCTCCATGACGCCGCCGAGGTAGAGCTCCTCGCCGTCGTAGAGGGCGTCGACGTCGATCTCGAGGGCGTCGTCGAGGAACCGGTCGACCAGCACCGGCCGGGAGGGGCTGATCTCGGTGGACTCGGCGATGTAGGACGCGAGGCGGGTCTCGTCGTAGACGATCTCCATGCCGCGGCCGCCGAGCACGTAGGACGGGCGGACGAGGACCGGGTAGCCGATCTCGTCGGCGATGGCCCTGGCCTCGGTGAAGGTGGTGGCGGTGCCGTGCTTGGGGGCCGGCAGGCCGGCCTCCTTGAGGACCCGGCCGAAGGCGCCCCGGTCCTCGGCCGCGTGGATCGCCTCGGGAGGCGTGCCGACGACCGGTACGCCGTTGTCCTTGAGGGCCTGGGAGAGGCCCAGCGGGGTCTGGCCGCCGAGCTGGACGATCACGCCCGCGACCGGGCCGGCCTGCTGCTCGGCGTGGACGATCTCCAGGACGTCCTCCAGGGTGAGCGGCTCGAAGTACAGCCGGTCGGAGGTGTCGTAGTCGGTGGAGACGGTCTCCGGGTTGCAGTTGACCATCACGGTCTCGTACCCGGCGTCGCTCAGCGCGAAGGAGGCGTGGACGCAGGAGTAGTCGAACTCGATGCCCTGGCCGATGCGGTTCGGGCCGGAGCCGAGGATGATCACCGCGGGCTTCTCGCGCGGGGCGACCTCGCTCTCCTCGTCGTAGGAGGAGTAGAAGTACGGCGTCGTCGCGGCGAACTCGGCGGCGCAGGTGTCGACGGTCTTGTAGACCGGGCGGATGCCGAGGGCGTGCCGGACCTCGCGGACGACGTCCTCGCGCAGGCC
This sequence comes from Streptomyces prasinopilosus, assembly GCF_001419695.1. Taxonomy (GTDB): domain Bacteria; phylum Actinomycetota; class Actinomycetes; order Streptomycetales; family Streptomycetaceae; genus Streptomyces; species Streptomyces prasinopilosus. The sequence goes on along the minus strand of NZ_LIRG01000167.1, from coordinate 6,130 downwards.
GCGGATCTCGGCGATCTGCTGGTCGGAGAAGCCGTGCCGCTTGGCCTCGGCGAGCAGGTCCGCGGTCAGCTCGGGCGCGGCGGCCAGGTCGTCGGCGATCTCCTTGAGGAGGAAGAGCTGGTCGACGAACCAGGGGTCGATCTTCGTGTGGGCGAAGACCTCCTCGGGCGTGGCGCCCGCGCGGATGGCCTGCATGACGGCGTTGATGCGGCCGTCGGTCGGGCGGACGGCTTCGCGCAGCATCTCGGCCTTGTCGCCGGGGTCGCCGACGAAGGTGAAGTGGCTGCCCTTCTTCTCCAGCGAGCGCAGCGCCTTCTGGAACGCCTCGGTGAAGTTGCGGCCGATGGCCATGGCCTCGCCGACCGACTTCATGGTGGTGGTGAGGGTGGAGTCGGCGCTCGGGAACTTCTCGAAGGCGAACCGCGGGGCCTTGACGACCACGTAGTCGAGGGTGGGCTCGAAGGAGGCCGGGGTCACCCGCGTGATGTCGTTGGGGATCTCGTCGAGGGTGTAGCCGACGGCGAGCTTGGCGGCGATCTTGGCGATGGGGAAACCGGTCGCCTTGGAGGCCAGGGCCGAGGAGCGGGAGACGCGCGGGTTCATCTCGATGACGATGACGCGCCCGTCCTCGGGGTTCACCGCGAACTGGATGTTGCAGCCGCCGGTGTCGACCCCGACCTCGCGGATGACGGCGATGCCGATGTCGCGCAGGGTCTGGTACTCGCGGTCGGTCAGCGTCATCGCGGGCGCGACGGTGATGGAGTCGCCGGTGTGCACGCCCATGGGGTCGAAGTTCTCGATGGAGCAGACGACCACGACGTTGTCGTTCTTGTCGCGCATCAGCTCCAGCTCGTACTCCTTCCAGCCGAGGATCGACTCCTCCAGGAGCACCTCGGTGGTCGGCGAGAGGGTCAGGCCCTGTCCGGCGATGCGGCGCAGCTCGTCCTCGTCGTGGGCGAAGCCGGAGCCGGCGCCGCCCATGGTGAAGGAGGGGCGGACCACGACCGGGTAGCCGCCGAGCTCGTCGACGCCGGCGAGCACCTCGTCCATGGTGTGGCAGATGACCGAGCGGGCGGACTCGCCGTGCCCAATCTTCCTGCGGACCTCTTCCACGACGTCCTTGAAGAGGTCGCGGTCCTCGCCCTTGTTGATGGCCTCGACGTTGGCGCCGATCAGCTCGACGCCGTACTTCTCCAGGACGCCGTTGTCGTGCAGGGAGATCGCGGTGTTGAGGGCCGTCTGGCCGCCCAGGGTGGGCAGCAGGGCGTCCGGCCGCTCCTTGGCGATGATCTTCTCGACGAACTCGGGGGTGATGGGCTCGACGTAGGTGGCGTCGGCGATCTCCGGGTCGGTCATGATCGTCGCCGGGTTGGAGTTGACCAGGATCACCCGCAGGCCCTCGGTCTTCAGGACCCTGCACGCCTGGGTGCCGGAGTAGTCGAACTCGGCGGCCTGGCCGATGACGATCGGGCCGGAGCCGATGACCAGGACGGACTGGATATCGGTGCGCTTAGGCACGCTGGCCCTCCATCAGGGAGACGAAGCGGTCGAACAGGTAGGCGGCGTCGTGCGGGCCCGCCGCGGCTTCCGGGTGGTACTGCACGCTGAAGGCCGGCTTGTCGAGCAGCCGGAGTCCTTCCACCACGTTGTCGTTGAGGCAGACGTGGGACACCTCGGCGCGGCCGAACGGGGTGTCGGAGACCTGGTCGAGGGGGGCGTCGACGGCGAAGCCGTGGTTGTGCGAGGTGACCTCGACCTTGCCGGTGGTGCGGTCCTGGACCGGCTGGTTGATGCCGCGGTGGCCGTACTTGAGCTTGTAGGTGCCGAAGCCGAGGGCGCGGCCGAGGATCTGGTTGCCGAAGCAGATGCCGAACAGCGGGGTGCCGCGTTCCAGGACGGCCCGCATCACGGAGACGGGGTGGTCGGCGGTGGCGGGGTCGCCGGGCCCGTTGGAGAAGAACACGCCGTCGGGCTCGACGGCGTAGACGTCGTCCACGGTGGCGTTCGCGGGCAGCACGTGCACCTCGATGCCGCGCTGGGCCATGCGCTGCGCGGTCATGCCCTTGATGCCGAGGTCGACGGCGGCGACGGTGAACCTCTTCTCGCCGGCGGCGGGCACGACGTAGGGCTCGGTGGTGGCGACCTCGGCGGCGAGGTCGGCGCCCTGCATCGGGGGGACCTCCCGGACGCGGGCCAGCAGGGCGGCGTCGTCCGGCACGGTGGCGCCGCTGAAGATGCCGACGCGCATGGCGCCCCGCTCGCGCAGGTGGCGGGTGAGGGCGCGGGTGTCGATGCCGCTGATGCCGACGACGCCCTGGGCGGCGAGTTCCTCGTCGAGGGGGCGGCGGGAGCGCCAGTTGGACGGCACGCGCGCGGGGTCGCGCACGACGTAGCCGGCGACCCAGATCCGCCGGGACTCGGGGTCGTCGTCGTTGACGCCGGTGTTGCCGACGTGCGGGGCGGTCATGACCACGACCTGCCGGTGGTAGGACGGGTCGGTGAGGGTCTCCTGGTAGCCGGTCATGCCGGTGGAGAACACGGCTTCGCCGAAGGTCTCCCCCACTGCCCCGTAGGCGCGGCCGCGGAAGATCCGGCCGTCCTCCAGGACGAGTACGGCGGGAGTCCTGGCGGCTCCCCTGGTGGAGGTCGTCATCGTGCGCCTTCCGTTTCCGTCTTGTTGATCATGTCGTTCAGGGTCTCGACCCAGGTGGTGTGCTCGGCCGCGTGGTCGGAGCGGAAGCCGGAGTCGATCAGCCTGTCCCCGTGGGCCCAGGTGACGACGAGCAGCCCGCCCTCGGTGAGGACCTTGCCGGCGATGCCCTTGTCGAGCCGGGCCTCGCGCAGCGCGGCGGCGGGGACGAAGAAGTCGTTCGCGCCGGGGCGCACGACGTCCAGTCCGGCGTCCGTCAGGGTGAGCTCGGCCCGGCTGCGGGTGCCCAGACCGCGGGCCACGATGCGGTCCAGCCACTGCCCGGCGGTGGTGGAGCCGTGGTAGCGGCCGCTCATCGTCAGTTTCGCCGGGCCCGGCGCCTGTGGCGTTCCAGGCAGCGGCGGCTCGCCGCCTCGGTCGAGGGTGGTGGGAGACGGGCGGGTGGGCAGTTCGGGCAGGTCGCCCTGGAGGGTGCCGCGCCACTTCCAGCCCTCGCGCATCAGCCAGTAGACGAGGGCGACGAAGAGGGCGAGTCCGACGACCCAGCCGATCCGGGCGGCCCAGTCGGTCACTTCCGCCGATTTCCTCTCGGCGGCCAGCAGGATTACAGGTGTCACGTGAGCTTCCCGTCGATGAGCGTGGCCGTGCCCCGCAGCCAGGTGTGCGTGACACGGCCCGGCAGCTCGCGGCCCTCGTACGGGGTGTTGCGGCTGCGCGAGGCGAAGCCCGCGGGGTCCACGGGACCACGGTATGCCGTGTCGACGAGTGTGAGGTTGGCCGGTTCACCCGCCGAGACGGGGCGGCCGTGGCCCTCGGCCCGTCCGATGCGCGCGGGCGTGAAGGACATCCGGTCGGCGACCCCGGCCCAGTCCAGCAGGCCCGTGTCCACCATGGTCTCCTGGACCACGGACAGCGCGGTCTCCAGGCCGACCATGCCCATGGCCGCGGCGGCCCACTCGCAGTCCTTGTCCTCGTGCGGGTGCGGGGCGTGGTCGGTGGCGACGATGTCGATGGTGCCGTCGGCGAGCGCCTCGCGCAGCGCCAGGACGTCCCGCTCGGTGCGCAGCGGCGGGTTGACCTTGTAGACCGGGTTGTACGACCGGACCAGCTCGTCGGTGAGCAGGAGGTGGTGCGGGGTGACCTCGGCGGTGACGTCGATGCCGCGGGACTTGGCCCAGCGGACGATCTCGACGCTGCCCGCGGTCGACAGGTGGCAGATGTGGACGCGGGAGCCGACGTGCTCGGCGAGCAGCACGTCCCGGGCGATGATCGACTCCTCGGCGACGGCGGGCCAGCCGCCCAGGCCCAGCTCGGCGGAGACGACGCCCTCGTTCATCTGGGCGCCCTCGGTCAGCCGGGGCTCCTGCGCGTGCTGGGCGACGACGCCGCCGAAGGCCTTCACGTACTCCAGGGCGCGCCGCATGATCACGGCGTCGTGGACGCACTTGCCGTCGTCGGAGAAGACGGTGACGCCGGCCGCGGACTCGTGCATGGCGCCCAGCTCGGCGAGCGTGTTGCCCTCCAGGCCGACGGTGACGGCGCCGACGGGCCGTACGTCGCAGTAGCCGTGCTCCTTGCCGAGCCGCCAGACCTGCTCGACGACGCCGGCGGTGTCGGCGACGGGGAAGGTGTTGGCCATGGCGAACACGGCGGTGTAGCCGCCGCTCGCCGCCGCGCGGGTGCCGGTCAGCACGGTCTCGGAGTCCTCGCGGCCGGGCTCGCGCAGATGGGTGTGCAGGTCGACCAGGCCGGGCAGCAGCACCTTGCCGTCCGCCTCGACGACCTCCGCGTCCCCGGCGCTCAGTGCGGTGCCGACGGCCGCGACGGTCCCGCCGTCGATCAGCACGTCCTGCGGGTCGCCGCCGAGCACCTTCGCACCGCGGATCAGGGTCTTGCTCATCGGGTCACTTCTCCTCGGTGGTGCGGGCGGCGTGGGTGAGGGCGGGTTCGTTGCCCCCGAGCAGCAGGTACAGGACGGCCATCCGGATGGAGACCCCGTTGGTGACCTGTTCGACGACGGTGCAGCGCTCGGAGTCGGCCACCTCGGCGGTGATCTCCATGCCGCGGACCATGGGGCCGGGGTGCATCACGATCGCGTGGTCGGGCATCCGCCGCATGCGTTCGCCGTCGAGGCCGTAGCGCCGTGAGTACTCGCGCTCGGTCGGGAAGAACGCGGCCTTCATGCGCTCGCGCTGCACGCGCAGCATCATCACGGCGTCGGACTTGGGCAGGGTGCGGTCGAGGTCGTAGGAGACCTCGCAGGGCCAGGCCTCGACGCCGACCGGCAGCAGCGTCGGCGGGGCGACGAGGGTGACCTCGGCGCCGAGGGTGTGCAGCAGGTCGACGTTGGAGCGGGCGACCCGGCTGTGCAGGACGTCGCCGACCAGGGTGATGTGCCGGCCGGAGAGGTCCTGGCCGAGCCCGGCGTCCCGGCCGACGAGCCGGCGCCGCATGGTGAAGGCGTCGAGCAGGGCCTGGGTGGGGTGCTGGTGGGTGCCGTCGCCGGCGTTGATGACGTGCGCGTCGATCCAGCCGGAGGTGGCCAGCCGGTACGGGGCCCCGGAGGCGCCGTGCCGGATGACGACGGCGTCGACGCCCATGGCCTCCAGGGTCTGGGCGGTGTCCTTGAGGGACTCGCCCTTGGAGACGCTGGACCCCTTGGCGGTGAAGTTGATGACGTCCGCGGACAGCCGCTTCTCCGCGGCCTCGAAGGAGATCCGGGTCCGGGTGGAGTCCTCGAAGAAGAGGTTGACGACGGTCCGGCCGCGCAGGGTCGGCAGTTTCTTGATCGGCCGGTCGGCGACCCGGGCCATCTCCTCGGCGGTGTCGAGGATCAGGACGGCGTCGTCGCGGGTGAGGTCGGCGGCCGAGATGAGATGACGCTGCATCTTTCAGGCTCCGTAAGGCAGTTCATTCGGAAGAACGGGAGAATCCGGGCAGCCCGGGGCGTGACGGGGCACCGGGCCGGCGCATGCGCGGGCGGGCGCCCGGATCGCTACGGGGCGGGCTGCTTGGCGCCGAGCAGCACGGTGTCGCGACCGTCCTCCTCGGCGAGCAGGACCTTGACCGTCTCCCGCAACGACGTGGGGAGGTTCTTGCCGACGTAGTCGGCGCGGATGGGCAGTTCGCGGTGGCCGCGGTCGACGAGGACGGCGAGCTGCACCGCGCGCGGGCGCCCGATGTCGTTCAGCGCGTCGAGGGCGGCGCGGATGGTGCGCCCGGAGAAGAGCACGTCGTCGACGAGGACGACCAGCCGGCCGTCGATGCCGTCGCCGGGGATCTCGGTGCGGGCCAGCGCGCGCGGCGGGTGCATGCGCAGGTCGTCGCGGTACATGGTGATGTCGAGCGAGCCGACCGGGACCTTGCGTTCGGTGACCTGCTCGAGCTTGGCGGCGAGCCGCTGGGCGAGGAAGACGCCCCGGGTGGGGATGCCGAGGAGCACCACGTCGTCGGCGCCCTTGGCGCGCTCGACGATCTCGT
>NZ_LIRG01000166.1 GCF_001419695.1 Streptomyces prasinopilosus | reverse complement strand
TACACTCCCCCCGACGCCGGCCAGCGCGACCGGCTCGCCCGCGGGATCGGGCGGCTCCTGGACCGGGACATGCGGGAGGCGGACGACCTCCTCGCCCCGATCGGCCTGCGCGTCACCCGGCTCACCGACACCGCGACCGGCCGGCGCTACGACGAGGTCGCCGCCTCCGGCGAGGGCGCGAGCGCGGGGTGGGGCCGGCTGTACCTGAACGCGGACTCCCCGGTCCGCTGGAGCGCCCAGGTGCCGCATCCCGTCTCCGACCGGGAGACCGAGTCGCTCGGCCTGCGGCTGCTGGAGGACAACCCGGGCGGCGCGCTCGTCCTGGCCGGCGCCCACCGCCGGGCGGGCGACGGCGAGCGCGTCGCGGACGTGGCCCACCGCGAGGACAGCGCCTTCCACCTGATGGTCGTGGAGCTGCAGAAGCGCGGGGTGCCCGGCATCCAGCTGCACGGCTTCGCCGAGTCCTCCGCGAAGCGCTACGACGCGATCCTCTCCGGCGGTGCCGCGCAGAGCGCGCCCGGCGAGGCGTCCGTGCTGGCCGACCGCCTGGAGGAGGACGGGCTGCGGGTCTGCCGGGGCTGGTCGGCCCACTGCCCCCTGGAGGGCACCACCAACGTCCAGGGCAAGGCCGCGCAGCAGCACCACGCGGTCTTCCTGCACCTGGAACTCGCCCCGGACGGCCGCGGCGAGGGACCCGACTCCCAGGAGGTCGTGGACGCCCTCGCCGGACTGCTCACCACCTGGACGGAGGAAGGCCCCGGGAACTGAGCGGGCAGCCGGACCGGGCGCCCCGGCCGGACCCGGAGCCCCGGAGCGGACCCGGCAGCACCGGACCGGACCCGGGATCAGCAGCACCGGGCCGGCGCGGCCGGCAGCGACCTCTTGTTGCGGGCCTCCTTGGAGCGGGCGGCCAGGAGGTCGTCGGACGGATAGCCGACCTCCTCCAGGGTCAGCCCGTGCGGGCGCACGACGTGCACCGCCGAGTCCCGTACGCCCGCCGCCAGCACCTTGCCCGGCCAGTCGGGCGCGCGGTGGCCGTCGCCGACGAACAGCAGCGCCCCGATCAGCGAGCGCACCATGTTGTGGCAGAAGGCGTCGGCCCGGACCGTCGCCGTGATCACCCCGTCCGCACCGCGCACCAGGCTCAGCTCCTGGAGCGTGCGGATGGTCGTCGCGCCCTCCCGCCGCTTGCAGTACGCGGCGAAGTCGTGCTCCCCCAGCAGCCGGCCCGCCGCCTCGTTCATGGCGTCGACGTCGAGCGGCCAGTCGTGCCACAGCACATGGCCGCGCAGCAGCGGGTCCACCCCGCCCGGGTGGTCGGTGACGCGGTACGCGTAGCGCCGCCAGATCGCGGAGAAGCGGGCGTCGAATCCCGGCGGGGCCTCGGTCAGGGACCAGATCCGCACATCGCGGGCCAGCCGTCCCGCGAGCCGCTTGAGCAGCTTCTCCCGGTGCTCCTCCCACAGTCCGGCCGGCAGGTCGACGTGGGCCACCTGCCCGCGGGCGTGCACCCCGGCGTCGGTCCGTCCGGCCACGGTCAGCTCGTACGTCGTCCCGCCGGACCGCGTGACGGTCCGCAGGGCGTCCTCGATCTCCCCCTGCACGGTCCGCCGGCCCCCGGCCTGCTTGGCCCAGCCGGAGAACCCGGCCCCGTCGTAGGAGAGGTCCAGGCGGATGCGGACGTGTCCGGGCTGTGCTTCGTCACTCACGTGCAGATCCTCTCAGGCAGACGAAAGCGGGCCCGCCCCGGGAAGGGCGGACCCGCTTCGGCGAGACGGTGCCTCAGGCGTCCTTGGACTCCTCGGCCGGGGCCTCGGCGGCCTCGTCCTTGGTCTCCTCGGACTTCGCGTCCTCGGACTTGGCGTCCTCGACGGCCGTGTCCTTGGCGAGGGCGTCTTCCTTGACCGCGCGCTTGGTCGCGGCCTCGGCCTCACCGGTGGCCTCCTGGGCGACCGTCAGGGCCTCGACCAGCTCGATGACGGCCATGGGCGCGTTGTCGCCACGACGGTTACCGATCTTGGTGATCCGGGTGTAACCACCCGGGCGGTTCTCGTACCGCGGGCCGATCTCGGTGAAGAGCGTGTGCACGATGCTCTTGTCCGTGATGACCTGGAGCACCTGGCGGCGGTTGTGAAGGTCGCCCTTCTTCGCCTTGGTGACCAGACGCTCGGCGTACGGGCGCAGACGGCGCGCCTTCGCCTCGGTGGTGGTGATGCGGCCGTGCTCGAAGAGCGCCTTCGCGAGGTTCGCGAGGAGGAGCTTCTCGTGCGCGGCGCTGCCGCCCATACGGGTACCCTTGGCGGGCTTCGGCATGATGTCTCTCCTAGGTGTCTGCCCCGGCCGTATCAGGTACCGGGGTCAGTATCCGAGCAGGCGGTCGCCTGTCGGAGATCCGGGGCTCCCCCGAGGGCAAGCCCCGGAAAGGGCTCAGTACTGCTCGGTCTCGACGAACCCGGCGTCCGCGTCGTCGTCCGCGCCGAAGGCGTCCGCGGCGGCGGTCGGGTCGAATCCGGGCGGGCTGTCCTTCAGCGCCAGGCTCATGCCGGCCAGCTTCGCCTTGACCTCGTCGATCGACTTCGCACCGAAGTTGCGGATGTCGAGGAGGTCGGCCTCGGAACGGGCGACGAGTTCACCCACGGAGTGGATGCCCTCGCGCTTGAGGCAGTTGTACGAGCGGACCGTGAGCTCCAGCTCCTCGATCGGCAGCGCCAGATCGGCGGCGAGAGCGGCGTCCGTCGGGGACGGGCCCATGTCGATGCCCTCGGCGTCGATGTTGAGCTCGCGGGCCAGACCGAACAGCTCGACCAGGGTCTTGCCGGCCGACGCCATGGCGTCACGCGGACGCATGGCCTGCTTGGTCTCGACGTCGACGATCAGCTTGTCGAAGTCGGTGCGCTGCTCGACACGGGTCGCCTCGACCTTGTACGTGACCTTCAGCACGGGGCTGTAGATGGAGTCGACCGGGATACGGCCGATCTCCTGGCCCACCTGCTTGTTCTGCACGGCGGAGACGTAGCCGCGACCGCGCTCGACGGTCAGCTCCATCTCCAGCTTGCCCTTGCCGTTGAGCGTGGCGAGGACGAGGTCGGGGTTGTGCACCTCGACACCGGCCGGGGGCGCGATGTCGGCGGCGGTGACCTGACCCGGTCCCTGCTTGCGCAGGTACATCACCACGGGCTCGTCGTGCTCCGAGGAGACGACCAGCTGCTTGATGTTGAGGATCAGGTCGGTGACGTCCTCCTTGACGCCCGGCACGGTGGTGAACTCGTGCAGGACGCCGTCGATGCGGATGCTGGTGACGGCGGCACCGGGGATCGACGACAGGAGGGTGCGGCGGAGGGAGTTGCCGAGGGTGTAGCCGAAGCCCGGCTCCAGCGGCTCGATCACGAACCGGGACCGGAACTCGTCGACGACCTCTTCGGTCAACGAGGGACGCTGAGCGATCAGCATGTGTGGATCCTTCTTTCGTGGACGCCCGCTATTTGACGTCCGACGGAAACCGCACCCGATGAGGAGTGCGGGCCCTGCAAGGGTACGGGCGGTACGGCCCGTATACGGAACGTACCGCCCGAAACATCACTGTCCGCGTGCGCCGGGTCGAGGACCCGGACGCGACACCGGCGTCGGATCAGACGCGGCGGCGCTTCGGCGGGCGGCAGCCGTTGTGCGGGGTCGGGGTGACGTCCTGGATGGAGCCGACCTCGAGACCGGTCGCCTGGAGCGAACGGATGGCGGTCTCACGACCGGAACCCGGGCCCTTGACGAACACGTCGACCTTGCGCATGCCGTGCTCCTGGGCGCGGCGGGCGGCCGACTCGGCGGCCATCTGCGCGGCGAACGGCGTGGACTTCCGGGAGCCCTTGAAGCCGACGTGGCCGGCGGAGGCCCAGGAGATCACGTTGCCGGACGGGTCCGTGATGGAGACGATCGTGTTGTTGAACGTGCTCTTGATGTGCGCGTGGCCGTGAGCGACGTTCTTCTTTTCCTTGCGGCGCACCTTCTTGGCAGCGCCCTGACGTCCCTTGGGGGGCATCTACTAACTCCTACGGGAGGTGGTCGGTCCTACAGCGAAGACCGTGGACAGGTGTCCGCTGCGGACTACTTCTTGCCCGGCTTCTTCTTGCCGGCGATGGCGCGACGCGGGCCCTTGCGGGTACGCGCGTTGGTGCTGGTGCGCTGACCGCGGACGGGCAGACCGCGACGGTGACGCAGACCCTGGTAGGTGCCGATCTCGACCTTGCGGCGGATGTCGGCCTGGATCTCGCGACGGAGGTCACCCTCGGTCTTGATGTTGTTGTCCACGAACTCACGGATCGCGACGAGCTGCTCCTCGGAGAGGTCGCGAACGCGGGTGTTCGGGTCGACGCCGACAGCGGCCAGCGTCTGCTGCGAAAGGGTTCGGCCGATGCCGAACACATAGGTGAGGGCGATCTCCACGCGCTTTTCGCGCGGGATGTCAACACCGGAAACGCGTGCCATTCAATGGCTCCAGTTTGTTGTCGGAGGTCTTCCACAGGACCGTCCCCCAGCCGCCGTCCTCGCCTGCTCCGACGATTTGGTACGGACTGGGTCCCCAGCCTCCGAGCCGGGGGTGTCGAGCCGGTGGGCTCGGGCTCTGCGTATGAACGTGTACTGCTCGCGTCGCGCGAAGTTCTGCGGGAAGGCGCAGAGGGTGGGTCGTGCGGTTCAGCCCTGGCGCTGCTTGTGGCGCGGGTTGTCGCAGATGACCATGACCCGGCCGTGACGGCGGATCACCCTGCACTTGTCGCAGATCTTCTTGACGCTCGGCTTGACCTTCATGGGATTGAAGTTCTCCGGGCTCAGTGCCCCCGCGCCACGAGGAGAGGGGGCAAGATCTACTTGCTCACTTGTACCGGTAGACGATCCGACCACGGGTCAGGTCGTACGGAGAGAGCTCCACCACGACCCGGTCGTCAGGGAGGATGCGGATGTAGTGCATGCGCATCTTGCCGCTGATGTGTGCCAGAACCTGGTGGCCGTTCTGGAGCTCGACCTTGAACATGGCGTTCGGAAGAGACTCGACGACAGTGCCCTCGATCTCGATGGCACCTTGCTTCTTGGCCACGCTTCGCCCTTCGAATCGACTACCTTGATCGGCTCTGCCGTGCGCCGCACGGGCATGACGTGCATGCAGACATGCGGGTGCACAAGAGCCGACGAGTCAGTCTACGTCAGGGCCCCCGGAAAGACGAATCGGGAAAGTCTGCCCCACGCACGAGATCCTTAACCCGTCGGCCTCCGCGAGTCTCGGCCCGGCACCGGGGCGCCCCCACCGGCCCGCGGGCGGTGGCCGCGACGGGGGGACCCCCGGACGGAGGGTCCCCCTCGGGCCGGCGGCCCTCCTCGGGCGGGCCGAGCCCTCCGGGCGGGGCCCCTCGGGCGGGCCGAGCCCCTCCTCAGGCGAGCGGGTCCGGGGCCGCCGTGATGCCGTGCTCGGCCAGCTTCGCCTTCCCGCCGTCCGGGGCGGTCAGCACCAGCGGGCCCTCCTCCGTCAGCGCGACCGAGTGCTCCCAGTGCGAGGACCAGGTCCCGTCCGTCGTGATGACGGTCCAGTCGTCCTCCAGCACCTGGGTCTTCGCCGTGCCCAGCGAGACCATCGGCTCGATGGCCAGGCAGAAGCCCGGGACCAGCTTGGGCCCCTTGCCCCGGCGGCGCTCGACGTAGTTCAGCAGGTGCGGGTCCATGTGCATCTCGGTGCCGATGCCGTGGCCGCCGTAGTCCTCGATGATCCCGTAGCGCCCGCCGCCGGGCTTCGGCTGCCGGCGGATGTAGGTCTCGATGGCGCGGGAGATGTCGACCAGCCGGTTGCCGGGCTTCATGGCCGCGATGCCGGCCCACATCGACTCCTCGGTCACCCGGGACAGCTCGACCAGCTCCGGCGCGTGCCCGGACCCGACGAAGGCCGTGTAGGCCGCGTCGCCGTGCCAGCCGTCGATGATGGCGCCGCAGTCGATGGAGATGACGTCCCCGTCCTTGAGGACGACCTCGTCGGAGGGGATGCCATGGACGACGACCTCGTTGACGGAGGTGCAGATCGTCGCGGGGAAACCGCCGTAACCGAGGAAGTTGGGCTTCGCGCCGTGCTCCGCGAGCACCTTGCGGGCGACCTGGTCGAGGTCCTTCGTCGTGGCCCCGGGCACGGCCGCCTCGCGGGTGGCCGCGTGAATGGCAGCGACCACCAGCCCCGCCTCGCGCATCTTGGCGATCTGCTCGGGGGTCTTGATCTGCACCATGAGGTCGACGGCCTTTCTGGACCGGAGAGAGTACGGACACCGTCAACGATACGGGGGACGGTGTCCGCGCCCGTTCCCCCGCACACACGTCGGCCGCGGCTCCCCGCAGGGAACCGCGGCCGGACGGGCACAGCTACTGGCCCTGCTTGAGCGCCTCCAGCGCGCGCCCGGTGACCTCGTCCACCGGGCCCATCGCCCCGATCGTCACCACGAGGCCCTGGGCCTTGTAGTAGTCGATGATCGGCTCGGTCTGCGTGTGGTAGACCTCCAGCCGGGTGCGCACCGTCTCCTCGGAGTCGTCGTCCCGCTGGTACAGCTCGCCGCCGCAGACGTCGCAGACGCCCTCTTTGGCCGGCTTGCTGTACGACACGTGGAAGACGTGGCTGGAGTCCTTGCGGCAGACCCGCCGTCCGGCGATCCGCTTGACCACCTCGGCCTCGGGGGCCTCCAGGTCGAGCACCGCGTCCAGCGTGATGCCCTCGGTCTCCAGCAGCCGGTCCAGGGCCTCGGCCTGGGAGACGTTCCTCGGGAAGCCGTCCAGCAGGAAGCCGGCCTCGGCGTCCGGCTGCTCCATGCGGTCCTTCGCCATGGCGATGGTGACCTCGTCCGGCACCAGGTTGCCCGCGTCCATGTAGGACTTCGCCAGCTTGCCCAGCTCGGTCTGCCGGCTGATGTTGGCGCGGAACAGATCGCCGGTGGAGATGTGGGGGATGCTCAGCTTCTCGGCTAGGCGGGTGGCCTGCGTGCCTTTCCCAGCACCGGGCGGCCCGACGAGGACGATTCGCATCAGCGGAGGAACCCTTCGTAATTGCGCTGCTGGAGCTGGCTCTCGATCTGCCTCACCGTCTCGAGACCGACACCCACGATGATGAGGATGCTGGTCCCGCCGAACGGGAAGTTCTGGTTTGCCCCGAAACCGGCCAACGCCATCGTCGGCACGAGAGAGATCAGGCCCAAGTACAGCGAACCCGGCCAGGTGATCCGGTTGAGTACGTAGCTCAGGTACTCAGCGGTCGGTCGGCCAGCCCGGATGCCCGGGATGAAACCACCATACTTCTTCATGTTGTCAGCGACTTCTTCGGGGTTGAAGGTAATCGCCACGTAGAAGAATGCGAAGAACACGATCAAGAAGAAGTAAAGAATGATGTGCGCCGTGGCGCCCGTGTCGGCCAGGTTGTTCGTGACCCACGTCGCCCATCCGGCGGTGGAGCTGGAGAACTGGACGATCAGTGCCGGGATGTAGAGCAGCGACGAGGCGAAGATGACGGGGATGACACCCGCCTGGTTCACCTTGAGGGGAATGTAGGTGGACGTCCCGCCGTAGGAACGGCGGCCGATCATGCGCTTCGCGTACTGCACGGGAATCCGGCGCTGCGCCTGCTCGACGAAGACGACCAGGCCGACCATGACCAGGCCGACGAGCATGACCGTGCCGAACTCGATCCAGCCGTCCGCCAGGCTGCCCTGCTCCTTGATGGCCCACAGGGCGGAGGGGAAGGTGGCGGCGATCGAGATGAACATCAGCATCGACATGCCGTTGCCGATGCCGCGGTCGGTGATCAGCTCACCGAGCCACATGACGGCGGCCGTGCCGGCGGTCATCGTGATGACCATGGTGATGGTCACGAACATCGACTGGTCGGGGACGATCTCGCTCGCCACCGGGCAGCCCTGGAAGAGGGCGCCGCTGCGGGCGGTGGCCACCAGGCCGGTGCCCTGCAGGACGGCGAGCGCCACCGTCAGGTAACGGGTGTACTGCGTGATCTTCGCGGTACCGGCCTGGCCCTCCTTCTTCAGGGCTTCCAGCCGCGGGATCACCACGGTCAGCAGCTGCAGAATGATGCTCGCCGTGATGTACGGCATGATGCCCAGCGCGAAGACCGTGATCTGCAGCAGCGCGCCGCCGCTGAACATGTTGACCAGCCCGAACAGGCCCTGATTGGCCTGGGCCGCATCGATACAGGTCTGCACGTTCCGGTAATCGACGCCGGGGATCGGAATGTTCGTACCGATCCGGTACACCACGATGATGCCGAGCGTGAACAGCAGTTTCTTGCGCAGGTCGGGCGTCTTGAACGCCCGGGCGAACGCGGTGAGCACGGTGCCTCCTGCGACCCCCGCGCAACTGCGTCAAGGGTGATGGTCTTGAGGTTCGACGAATACGTAACGGTCAACCTTCGCCCGGAGTGCCCGTGTGGGGCGCCCGGGGAAAGTGGGCAGTGCAGGCCACCTTACCGGCGAGACCACCGCCCTAGGAACGACCAACCGGGGATACCCCATATGTGGGGTATCCCCGGTCGGGATCGCTCATGTCATCGGCACGCCTGAGTGGTTCAGACGAGCTCGGTGACGGTACCGCCGGCGGCGGTGATCTTCTCCTTGGCGGAGCCGGAGACGGAGTCGACCGTCACCTGCAGCGCCACGGAGATCTCGCCCTGGCCGAGGACCTTGACGAGGCTGTTCTTGCGAACGGCCCCCTTGGCCACCAGACCCTCGACGGTGACCTCGCCACCCTCGGGGTAGAGCGCGGCCAGCTTGTCGAGGTTCACGACCTGGAACTCGGTCTTGAACGGGTTCTTGAAGCCCTTCAGCTTCGGGAGACGCATGTGAAGGGGCATCTGGCCACCCTCGAAGCGCTCCGGAACCTGGTAACGGGCCTTGGTGCCCTTCGTACCACGACCGGCCGTCTTACCCTTCGACGCCTCACCACGACCCACACGGGTCTTGGCGGTCTTGGCGCCCGGGGCGGGACGGAGGTTGTGGATCTTGAGCGGGTTCTGCTCCGCCATGATCAGTCGACCTCCTCGACCGTCACGAGGTGGCGGACGGTGTGCACCATGCCGCGGAACTCGGGACGATCCTCCTTGACGACCACGTCGTTGAGCCTCTTCAGGCCCAGCGAACGAAGGGTGTCACGGTGGTTCTGCTTGCTGCCGATGTAGGACTTGACCTGCGTGATCCTGAGCTGCGCCATGATTACGCACCCGCCCCGGCACGTGCACGGAGGAGAGCCGCGGGAGCGACGTCCTCGAGCGGCAGACCGCGGCGGGCCGCGACCTCCTCGGGACGCTGCAGGCCCTTGAGGGCCGCGACGGTCGCGTGCACGATGTTGATCGCGTTGTCGGAGCCGAGCGACTTCGACAGGATGTCGTGGATACCGGCGCACTCGAGCACGGCACGCACCGGACCACCGGCGATCACACCGGTACCCGGGGCGGCGGGCTTGAGCAGCACGACGCCGGCAGCCTTCTCACCCTGGATCGGGTGCGGGATGGTGCCCTGGATGCGGGGGACCTTGAAGAAGTGCTTCTTGGCCTCCTCAACGCCCTTGGCGATGGCGGCCGGCACCTCCTTGGCCTTGCCGTATCCGACACCCACGGTGCCGTCACCGTCGCCCACCACGACCAGCGCGGTGAAGCTGAAGCGACGACCACCCTTCACAACCTTGGCGACACGGTTGATCGCGACGACGCGCTCAACGTATGCGGTCTTCTCGGCGGCAGCTGCGCCGCCGTCACGGCCCTTCCGGTCCCGCCGCTCGCCGCCACCGGCACCGCCACCGCGGCGCTGGGGTCCAGCCATTGGAATTACCTCTCTCTGTTTCCGCTAGCTACGGAACCGACTCAGAACTTGAGTCCGGCTTCGCGGGCGGCGTCCGCCAGGGCGGCGATGCGCCCCGCGTACCGGTTACCACCGCGGTCGAACACGACGGCCTCGACACCGGCGGCCTTGGCGCGCTCCGCGACCAGGGCACCGACCTGCTTGGCCTGCGAGGACTTGTCGGCCTCGCCGCCGCGGATCGATGCGTCCAGCGTGGACGCCGAAGCCAGCGTGTGGCCCTTCAGGTCGTCGATCACCTGCGCCACGATGTGGCGGTTGGAGCGGGTCACGACCAGGCGGGGACGCTCGGCAGTACCAGAGACGTTCTTGCGGATCCGGATGTGACGACGCTTGATAGCAGCACGCTTGTAGGCGTCGCCCTTGAGGATCTTCTGCCCGTATGCCATGGCTTACTTACCCGCCTTTCCGACCTTGCGCCGGATGACTTCGCCCTCGTACTTGACGCCCTTGGCCTTGTACGGGTCGGGCTTGCGCAGCTTGCGGATGTTCGCCGCAACCTCGCCGACCTTCTGCTTGTCGATGCCCTCGACCGAGAAACGGGTCGCGGACTCCACCTTGAAGGTGATGCCCTCGGGGGCCTCGATCAGGATCGGGTGGCTGTAACCGAGGGAGAACTCCAGGTTCGAACCCTTGGCGAGCACGCGGTAACCGACACCACTGATCTCGAGCTTCTTCACGTAACCCTGGGTCACGCCGGTGATCATGTTCGCCACCAGCGTGCGGGACAGGCCGTGGAGGGCCTTGTTCTGACGCTCGTCGTTGGGGCGGGTGACGTTCAGAACGCCGTCCTCGCCCTTGGCGATCTCGATCGGCGCCACGACGGTGTGGGTCAGCGTGCCCTTCGGGCCCTTGACCGCGACCGTGCGGCCGTCGATGGTGACGTCCACGCCGGCGGGAACCGCGATGGGGAGCTTGCCGATGCGCGACATAGCTGTTTCCTCCGTTCCCTTCTGCTACCAGACGTAGGCGAGGACTTCCCCACCCACGCCCTTCTTGCCGGCCTGCTTGTCGGTGAGGAGCCCGTGCGACGTGGAGATGATCGCCACGCCGAGGCCGCCCAGCACCTTCGGCAGGGAGGTGGACTTCGCGTACACCCGGAGACCGGGCTTGGAGATCCGCTTGATGCCCGCGATGGAGCGCTCACGGTTGGGGCCGAACTTCAGCTCCAGGACGAGGTTCTTGCCGACCTCGGCGTCCTCGACCTTCCAGCCCGTGATGAAGCCCTCCTGCTGGAGGATCTCCGCGATGTGAGACTTGATCTTCGATGCCGGCATCGTCACGGAGTCGTGGTACGCCGAGTTCGCGTTCCGCAGACGAGTCAGCATGTCTGCGATCGGATCAGTCATGGTCATGAATTGGCCTTCGGCCTCTCTCGCCGTGGTTTCCTGGTGCGCCATCCCTCTCCCCGATCCGAGACGGGACGGGTGCGGCGCGGTGGACCTACGGCGTAGTAAGCAAACATTAGCGGGCGTGGCCCGCGTGCGTCCGGGCACGGCAGGTGCCCAACCCCACAAGCCTAAGCCATGCGGAGCAGGCCTCCTGCCGTTCCCCTTGCTTACCGAGAGCCCTGGGAGTCCGGAAGTACCGGTCTACCAGGAACTCTTGGTCACGCCCGGCAGCTCGCCACGGTGAGCCATCTCACGAAGGCACACGCGGCACAGGCCGAACTTGCGGTACACGGAGTGCGGACGACCGCAGCGCTGGCAGCGGGTGTAGCCGCGCACTCCGAACTTGGGCTTGCGAGCAGCCTTCGCGATGAGAGCCTTCTTCGCCATCTCGCTCACGCCTCCTTGAACGGGAAGCCGAGGTGACGGAGAAGGGCACGGCCCTCTTCGTCGTTGGTCGCCGTGGTGACCACGGTGATGTCCATACCCCGGACACGGTCGATCTTGTCCTGGTCGATCTCGTGGAACATGACCTGCTCCGTGAGACCGAAGGTGTAGTTGCCACGGCCGTCGAACTGCTTGGGGGACAGGCCGCGGAAGTCGCGGATGCGCGGCAGCGCGAGCGACAGGGTGCGGTCCAGGAACTCCCACATGCGGTCGCCACGGAGGGTGACGTGGGCACCGATCGGCTGGCCCTCACGCAGCTTGAACTGCGCGATGGACTTGCGGGCCTTGGTGACGGCCGGCTTCTGACCGGTGATCGTGGTGAGGTCGCGCACGGCGCCGTCCATCAACTTCGAGTCGCGGGCGGCGTCGCCCACACCCATGTTGACCACGATCTTGACGAGGCCGGGAACCTGCATGACGTTCTCGTAGGAGAACTGCTCGCGCAGCTTGCCCGCGATCTCCTCGCGGTACTTCGTCTTCAGACGCGGAGTGGTGGTGGTCGTCATCAGATGTCCTCACCCGTCCGCTTGGCAACGCGGATCTTGTTGCCTTCGTCGTCGAAGCGGTAGCCGACGCGGGTGACGACCTTCTGGCCGTCCTTCTCCACGACGAGCTGAACGTTGCTGACGTGGATCGGGGCCTCGGTGGTCACGATCCCGCCGGCCTGCGAACCGCGGGCGGTCGGAGCTGCCTTGGTGTGCTTCTTGACCCGGTTGACGCCCTCGACCAGGACGCGGTCCTCGCGCGGGTAGGCGGCGATGACCTTGCCCTGCTTGCCCTTGTCCTTGCCGGTGACGACCTGGACCAGGTCACCCTTCTTGATCTTCATGCTCACAGCACCTCCGGCGCGAGGGAGATGATCTTCATGAACTTCTTCTCGCGCAGCTCTCGGCCGACCGGGCCGAAGATACGGGTGCCGCGGGGGTCGCCGTCGTTCTTCAGAATGACGGCGGCGTTCTCGTCGAAGCGGATGTACGAGCCGTCCGGGCGGCGGCGCTCCTTGACGGTGCGAACGATGACCGCCTTGATGACGTCACCCTTCTTCACGTTGCCGCCGGGGATCGCGTCCTTGACGGTGGCGACGATCACGTCACCGATGCCCGCGTAGCGGCGACCGGAGCCACCGAGCACACGGATGCAAAGGATTTCCTTCGCCCCCGTGTTGTCGGCGACGCGCAGTCGCGACTCCTGCTGGATCACGTCTATCTCCTGTTTGTCTGCCGGTTCCCCGGGGGCCGCTCGTCTGTTCGGGCGAGCGGTCCCCGGAGCCTGGCGGAACTGTCCTGCGAGGGGTGCCTCGCAGGCGTACTAGTCGGAATTCCCTTGCGGGAACTGCCTACTTGGCCTTCTCGAGGACCTCGACGATGCGCCAGTGCTTCGTCGCGGACATCGGCCGGGTCTCCATCAGGAGGACACGGTCGCCGACGCCGGCCGAGTTCTGCTCGTCGTGGGCCTTGAGCTTGCTCGTGCTGCGGATGACCTTCCCGTACAGCGCGTGCTTCTTGCGGTCCTCGACGGCGACGACGACGGTCTTGTCCATCTTGTCGCTGACGACGATGCCCTCGCGGGTCTTGCGGAAGCCCCGGGCCTCGGTGTTCGTCTCAGTCACGTTGTTCTCGCTCATCAGGCGCTCTCCACCGTCTCGATGCCCAGCTCGCGCTCGCGCATCAGGGTGTAGATCCGCGCGATGTCCTTGCGGACGGCCTTCAGCCGGCCGTGGTTCTCGAGCTGTCCGGTCGCCGCCTGGAAGCGGAGGTTGAACAGCTCTTCCTTGGCTTCGCGGAGCTTCGCCAGAAGCTCCTCGTCACCCAGTTCGCGCAGCTCGGACGCCTTGGTACCGGCCGACATCACGCTTCACCTGCCTCGCGCTTGACGATCCGGCACTTCATCGGCAGCTTGTGGGCTGCGCGAGTCAGCGCCTCACGGGCGATCTTCTCGTTGGGGTAGGACAGCTCGAACATGACCCGGCCCGGGTGCACGTTCGCGATCCACCACTCCGGAGAACCCTTACCGGAACCCATGCGGGTCTCGGCAGGCTTCTTCGTCAGGGGACGGTCCGGGTAGATGTTGATCCAGACCTTGCCGCCACGCTTGATGTGGCGGGTCATGGCGATACGGGCCGCCTCGATCTGGCGGTTGGTCACGTACGCCGGCGTGAGGGCCTGAATGCCGTACTCGCCGAACGCGACCGTCGTACCACCCTTGGCCTGACCACGGCGCTTCGGGTGGTGCTGCTTGCGGTGCTTGACCCTACGGGGGATCAGCATGTCGGTCAGGCCTCCGTTCCGGTGCTCTCAGCCGGAGCGGCAGCCGGAGCGTCGGCCTTGGGGGCCTCGGCAGCGGGAGCCTGCTGCGGCTTGCGGCCGCGACCGCCACGCTCGCCACCGCGGCCACCACGGGCCGGGCGGTCGGCACCGCCACGGGCCGGGCGGTTGCCGGCGCGGGCAGCGGCGTTCTCGGCGCGGACCTCGGCGATGTTCTTGACGTCGCCCTTGTAGATCCAGACCTTCACGCCGATGCGGCCGAAGGTCGTCTTGGCCTCGAAGAAGCCGTAGTCCACGTTCGCGCGGAGCGTGTGCAGGGGCACGCGGCCCTCGCGGTAGAACTCCGAGCGGGACATCTCGGCGCCGCCGAGGCGGCCGCCGCACTGGATCTTGATGCCCTTGGCGCCGGCCTTCATCGCCGACTGCATGCTCTTGCGCATGGCACGGCGGAAGGAGACGCGGGAGGAGAGCTGCTCGGCAACGGCCTGGGCGACCAGCTGGGCATCGGTCTCGGGGTTCTTGACCTCGAGGATGTTCAGCTGGACCTGCTTGCCCGTGAGCTTCTCGAGGTCGCCGCGGATGCGGTCGGCCTCGGCGCCACGGCGGCCGATGACGATGCCCGGACGCGCGGTGTGGATGTCCACCCGCACACGGTCACGGGTGCGCTCGATCTCCACCTTCGAGATGCCGGCGCGCTCCATGCCGGACGTCATCATCCGACGGATGGCGACGTCTTCCTTGACGTAGTCCTTGTACAGCTTGTCGGCGTACCACCGGGACTTGAAGTCCGTGGTGACACCGAGCCGGAACCCATGCGGGTTAACCTTCTGGCCCATTACCGGGTTCCTTCCTTGCTGCTGACGACCACGGTGATGTGGCTGGTCCGCTTGCGGATCCGGTAGGCGCGGCCCTGGGCGCGCGGACGGAACCGCTTCAGGGTCGGGCCCTCGTCGACGTAGGCCTCGGAGATGAAGAGGCTGTCGGCGTCGGTGTGGTCGTAGTTGTGCGCGGCGTTGGCGATGGCGCTGTCCAGCACCTTGCCGACCGGCACGCTCGCGGCCTGCGGGGCGAAACGCAGGACCGCCTGAGCCTCCGTGGCATCCATGCCACGGATAAGGTCCACCACGCGGCGGGCCTTCATGGGCGTAACGCGGATGTACCGCGCCTGGGCCCTGGCTTCCATGGTTGTCCTTCCAGTGTCTGTCATGGTCATTCCACCCCGCTGTTAGCGGCGCTTCGACTTCCGGTCGTCCTTGACGTGACCCCGGAAGGTGCGCGTCGGCGAGAACTCGCCGAGCTTGTGGCCGACCATCGACTCGGTGACAAACACCGGAATGTGGGTCTTGCCGTTGTGCACCGCGATCGTGTGACCGAGCATGGCCGGGACGATCATCGAGCGACGGGACCAGGTCTTGATGACGTTCTTGGTGCCGGCTTCGTTCTGGACATCCACCTTCTTGATCAGGTGGTCGTCGACGAAGGGCCCCTTCTTGAGACTGCGCGGCATCTGAACCCGCTCCTAGCGCTTCTTGTTCGTCTTGCGGCGGCGGACGATGTACTTGTTCGACGCCTTCTTGGGCGAACGAGTACGGCCTTCCTTCTTGCCCCACGGGGACACCGGGTGGCGACCACCGGAGGTACGGCCCTCACCACCACCGTGCGGGTGGTCAACCGGGTTCATGACCACACCACGCACGCTCGGGCGGACGCCCAGCCAGCGCTTGCGCCCGGCCTTGCCCCAGTTGATGTTGCTCTGCTCGGCGTTGCCGACCTCGCCGATGGTGGCGCGGCAGCGGACGTCGACCAGGCGGATCTCACCGGAGGGCATGCGCAGGTGGGCCATGGTGCCCTCCTTCGCGAGCAGCTGCACCGAGGCACCCGCGGAGCGGGCGAACTTGGCGCCGCCGCCGGGACGCAGCTCGATGGCGTGCAGCGTCGTACCGACCGGGATGTTGCGCAGGGCGAGGTTGTTGCCCGGCTTGATGTCGGCCCCGGGACCGTTCTCGACGCGGTCGCCCTGCTGCAGGTTGCGCGGGGCGAGGATGTAGCGCTTCTCGCCGTCGGCGTAGTGCAGCAGCGCGATGCGCGCGGTGCGGTTGGGGTCGTACTCGATGTGCGCGACCTTCGCCGGCACGCCGTCCTTGTCGTGACGACGGAAGTCGATCACGCGGTAGGCGCGCTTGTGTCCGCCACCCTGGTGGCGAACGGTCACACGACCTGAGTTGTTACGGCCGCCCTTGCTGTGCAGGGGACGGACCAGCGACTTCTCCGGCGTGGACCGCGTGACCTCGACGAAGTCGGCGACGCTGGAGCCACGACGGCCCGGCGTAGTCGGCTTGTACTTGCGGATTCCCATTTCTCAGTCCTCGTCCGATTCCGGACGATCCGGACCTCCGTCAGGAGGTCGGACCGCCGAAGATGTCGATACGGTCGCCCTCGGCAAGGGTCACGATCGCGCGCTTGGTGCCCGCGCGCTGGCCGAAGCCGGTGCGGGTGCGCTTGCGCTTGCCCTGGCGGTTGATCGTGTTGACCCCGGTGACCTTGACCGAGAAGACCGCCTGCACGGCCTCCTTGATCTCCGTCTTGTTGGAGCCCGGAGCGACGATGAACGTGTACTTGTTCTCGTCGATGAGCGCGTAGCTCTTCTCCGACACGACCGGCTTGATCAGGACGTCACGGGGGTCCGTGTACGCCTTGCTCGCCGGGGTGACGACGGTGTTCTTGCCCTCGGTGGCGTGGCGGCGTGCCTTGGCGACGCGCGCGGCCTTGGCCTTCTTCGCCGCCTTGGAGGCGATGGAGGGGTGACGGACTGCCATCAGACCTCGCTCCCTTCGTTGTCGTTGGCCTTGTTCGGGCCGGCGACGAAGGACTCGAAAGCGGCCTTGGTGAAGACCACGTCGTCCGAGACGAGAACGTCGTACGTGTTCAGCTGGCCCGGCTCCAGGATGTGGACCTGGGGCAGGTTGCGGGCGGACAGCCACGCGGCCTCGTCGGCGCGGTCGGCGACCAGGAGCACGTTCTTGCGCTCCGAGATCTTGCCGAACAGAGCCTTGGCGGCCTTCGTGGAGGGGGTCTCGCCCTCGATCACGCCGGTGACGACGTGAATGCGGTCGTGGCGGGCCCGGTCGGTGAGGGCGTGGCGCAGGGCCGCGGCCTTCATCTTCTTCGGGGTCCGCTGCGAGTAGTCGCGCGGCTGCGGGCCGTGGACGATGCCACCGCCGGCGAACTGCGGCGCACGGGTCGAGCCCTGACGGGCGCGGCCGGTGCCCTTCTGGCGGTACGGCTTCTTGCCGCCACCACGGACCTCACCGCGACGCTTGGTCTTGTGCGTGCCCTGGCGGGCAGCGGCGTTCTGCGCGACGACGACCTGGTGGATCAGCGGGATGCTGATCTTCTCCACGCCGAAGATCTCCTCGGGGAGCTCGACGCTTCCGGTCTTCTCGCCTGCAGGCGAAAGGATGTCAACAGTGCTCATCGGTTACCTCAGGCCCCCTTGGCCGCGGTGCGGACCAGGACGAGGCCGCCGTTCGGACCGGGAACCGCGCCCTTGATGAGCAGCAGACCCTTCTCCGCGTCAACGGCGTGGACGGTCAGGTTCTGGGTGGTGACCCGCTCGTTGCCCATGCGGCCGGCCATGCGGAGGCCCTTGAACACGCGGCCCGGGGTGGCGCAGCCACCGATGGAGCCGGGGGAGCGGTGCTTGCGCTGGGTGCCGTGTCCGGCGCCGAGGCCCTTGAAGTTGTGACGCTTCATGACACCGGCGAAGCCCTTGCCCTTGCTCTTGCCGGTCACGTCGACCTTGATGCCGGCCTCGAAGACCTCGGCGGTGACTTCCTGGCCGAGCGTGTACTCGGAGGCGTCGGCCGTGCGGATCTCGACGAGGTGGCGGCGGGGGGTGACGTCGGCCTTGGCGAAGTGACCCTTGAGGGGCTTGTTCACCTTGCGCGGGTCGATCTCGCCGAAGGCGATCTGGACGGACTCGTAACCGTCGACGTCGTTCGTGCGGACCTGGGTGACGACGTTGGGTCCGGCCTTGACGACGGTGACGGGAACAACGCGGTTGTTCTCGTCCCACACCTGCGTCATGCCGAGCTTCTCGCCCAGGATGCCCTTGATCTGCTTCGTCATCTCTTCAGATCACCGGCCTCAGAGCTTGATCTCGATGTCGACACCGGCCGGGAGGTCGAGTCGCATCAGAGAGTCAACGGTCTTGGGGGTCGGGTCGAGGATGTCGATCAGACGCTTGTGCGTGCGCATCTCGAAGTGCTCGCGCGAGTCCTTGTACTTGTGCGGCGACTTGATGACGCAGTACACGTTCTTCTCAGTGGGCAGCGGCACCGGGCCCGCGACCGACGCACCAGTACGCGTCACCGTCTCGACGATCTTCTTCGCCGAGGAGTCGATGACCTCGTGGTCGTAGGCCTTGAGCCGGATGCGGATCTTCTGTCCCGCCATGGCTACTTCGTAGTCCTGTCTCTAGTAACGCTCCGGAACCCGATGGTTTGCCTGCTCTGTCACTCACCCTCCCCTCCTCCGACCCACGCGGTCGGGCGTGTCGCGCTCCCGTCGACATGGATGTCCCTTGTCGGAACTTCCCTGCGTGGGAGTGCGGGCCCTTCCGGAACCGCGGGCGGGGGCGAGAAGCCCACCGGGCGCCTGGCCTGCACCCCGCTGACACTTCCCGGAAGATTCCCGTACGTCCGCCCCTGCATCTCTCGATGCACTGCATGGGACGACGAGTACTGTGGGACTCGCTTCCGGTCCTCCCGGCGGGAGGCGCGCAGCATCGGCACTCGACCGAGCAACCCCGCTAGTCTGCCACAGCGGGCGGCGGCCTGGCCAATCGGACTGGAGAGAATACCCCGGGAGTGACGGGGATCAAACGCGGTCGGTTCCGGGTCCCCGACGCGGTGGATCCGGCCGGGGCCCGAGCCTCATGTCATGGCCATAGCATCTCGGGGTGTCCCTGCCCCGCTTACGGCCCCTGGCGGTCGACTCCGCGATCGCCCTCGGTTTCGCGGCGGTCGGCTGCATCGCCGGCGCCTACTACCAGCCGCCCGGCTGGCGGGCGTTCGACGGGCCCGGGTACGTCCTGGCCTGCCTGACGGCGCTGCCGCTGGTGGCGCGACGGCGGTTCCCGTTCCCGGCCGTACTGGCGTCCGCGGCCGGCTACGCCGTCTACCTCGGCTGCGGCTACCAGCCGTCCGTGAACTTCTGGGCCCCGGCCGTCGCCCTGCTCAGCCTGGCCGGGCGCCGTCCGCTCGGCGTCGCCCTGGCCGGGGCCGTTCCGGTGGTCGCGGTCATCGTGCTGAGCGGGGTCTCCGGTCGCCTGCATCCCGCGCTGACGGCCGCCCAGGCCCTCCTCGTCCCCGTGGTGGCCATCGCCTTCGGCCATACGCGTCACCTCCTCGTCCGCGCCAACGCCAGGCTCCGCGACGTCACCGCGGAGCTGGTGGCCGAGCAGGAGGAGCGGGCCCGCGACGCGGTCACGCTCGAACGCATGGCGATCGCGAGGGAGCTGCACGACGTGGTGGCCCACCACATGTCGGTGATCACCATCCAGGCCGGGCTGGCGGAGACGGTGCTCACCTCCGACGTGCCCCTGGCCCGCAAGGCCCTGGGGCACATCGCCCTGACCGGGCGCGAAGCGCTCGACGAACTGCGGCGTCTGCTCACCGTGCTGCGCGTCCGGTCCGACGACGACGGGCAGGGCACGCCGTACGGGGCGGCGCCGCGTCTCGACCGGCTGCCGGACCTGATCAGCGGTGCCACCGCGGCCGGTCTGGACGTGCGGTTCACGGCGCGGGGCGAGCCGGGCCCCCTGCCGCCCGTCGTCGACGTGTGCGCCTACCGGGTCGTCCAGGAGGCGCTCACCAACGTCATCAAGCACGCGCCCGGCGCGCGGGTGACCCTCACCGTGGACCACACGCCGGACGAGGTCGTCCTCGTGGTCCGCAACGACGCGGTCCGCGACGGCGGCGGCCCGGACGGTTCGGACGGTCGTGCCGGTCGTGCCGGTCGTGCCGCTCATGGCGGTCGTGCCGGTCGCACGCGCACGGACGGGCGACCTGAAACCGTCCCCGGAACGGGACTTGGCTTGATCGGCATGCGGGAACGGGTCAAGATCTGCGGAGGGCGTCTTTCCGCGGCACCACATGACGGAGGCGGGTTCGAGGTCGCGGCGGTCCTCCCGCTGCGCGCCTCCCGCCACGCGTCCCCGGGCGAGCCGGAGGGACAGGAACGATGACACGCGTACTCGTGGTGGACGACCAGGAGCTCGTCAGGGCCGGCCTTGCCTCCCTGCTCCGGACGGCGCCGGACATCACCCACGTGAGCGAGGTCTCCGACGGTGAGGCGGCCGTCGAGGCGGTGCGCCGTGAACGGTGGGACGTCGTCCTGATGGACATCCGGCTGCCGGGCATGAGCGGCATCGCCGCCACCGAGGCGATCCTGCGGGAGGTGCCGGACCCGCCGCACGTGATCGTGCTGACGACCTTCGACGTGGACGAGTACGTGTACGCGGCCCTGCGCGCCGGCGCCAGCGGCTTCCTGCTCAAGGACACGTCGCCGCGGCGGCTCGTCGAGGCGGTCGGCACCGTCACCCGGGGCGAGATGCTCTTCGCCCCGGCGGTGACCCGGCGCCTGGTGGAGGCCTACACGCGGCAGCCCTCGTCGGCGGTCGAGCCGGAGGCCCTGTCGGAACTGACCACCCGGGAGAGGGAGGTCCTGCGGCTGGTCGGCCTGGGCATCGACAACGAGGCCATCGCCCGGCAGCTCTACGTCACCGAGGGCACCGTCAAGACGCACCTGCACCGGATCATGGGCAAGCTCTCCCTCAACAGCCGCGCCCAGGCGGTCGTCATGGCGTACGAGAGCGGACTGGTCGTCCCCGGGCAGGCCCGGTGAGGGCGGGGCGCACCACTCCCCCTCGGTGGTGCGCCCCGCGGCCTGGTCAGCCGTCCACGCTCCACCGCGTCGTCTCGTTGCACTGGCTGAGCGTGCCGCTGCTGTTGAAGAGGCACACCTTGATGCCCACCGCCTCACCGGGGACGACGTTGCCGACCGGGTCCCAGATGACGGCGGAGCCGGCCAGCCCGTTGGTGTTGTCCTTGGCGCCGAGGTAGAGGCCGTCGACCCAGGCGTACGCCCTGACACCCTTGCCGTCCGAGCAGTAGTCGTGGATGACGAGGTAGTCGTCGTTGTTGCCGCCGCCCGCGTGGCCCGGACCGTAGTCGACGAAGTCGACCACACCGCATCCGCCGCCCGTCGTCCCCACGGAGAAGCTGTCGTCCGTGGCGGCGACGGCGGCCTGAGTGCTGAAGAGCATCGCCGCGGCGGCGATCGCGGACGTGGTGAAGACCGCACGGGCGGCCCTGGTACGGAAGTTCATGGTGCATCCCCCATCTCGGTGGTGGCGGCCGCGGCGTTCCCGTCGCGGCGGCCTGCTCACTGACGGGTCGTCGTTCGACCCGGGCATGACACTACGAACGCCGCGCCGGGCCGTCGTCCAGCCCAGACCTGAGATGCGCCGGCTCCCGTGCGCCCTCCGCCGTACGCCCGTGGTTGACACCCGGGACGACGGCCGGAGGGGGGCTCGGCCGGTGGAACGGACGGAGGGGTGGCTCAGCCGGTGGAGCGGAACGTCGGCGGGATCACGTCGACGGGATCGCGTCGGCGCGGCGGACCGTGGCGCCGCACTCCCCCGTGCGCCGTTCGACTGCCCGCGGCGCCCTTATCCGACTGTTCGACGCGCTGGTGCGTTCAGCCCTGTTTGGCGACGGTGAGGAGGACGGCCGCGTCCTCCAGGGCCTCCAGGGCGTGCCGGGCCTGCGGGATGACGATCAGGTCGCCGTCCCTGCCCTCCCACGCGGTGTCGCCGCTGGTGAGGCGGACCCGGCCGCGCAGCACCAGCAGGGTCGCCTCGCCGGGGTTCTCGTGCTCGGCGAGGGAGGTCCCGGAGGTCAGGGCGAGGAGGGTCTGACGCAGGGTGTGCTCGTGGCCGCCGTAGACCGTGCTCGCACTGCGTCCGGTGGAGGCGGCGGCGGCACGTTCCAGGTGCTCGCGGGCGAGTGCGTCCAAGGAGAGCTTCTGCATGGGTCCGAGTCTCCACGACCCGGTCGCACGGGCGCCAGGGCCATGTGGGGTAGCCCCCGGCCCTGGCCGGGCCGGTCACGGCCCCGGCTGGGGCAGCCCCCGTTCGGGACCAGCCGGCCCCAGTGCGACCCCGGGGCGATTCGGGCAGCCGCGGACCGGGACGGTCCGGCCCCGGGCCGGTCCGGGGACGGTCACGGACCGGCCCGGGGCCGGGTTGGTTCCGGGCCCTGTGGGTTCCGGGCCAGGTCGGACCGGGCCGGACCGGGCGAGGAAGGGCCTCCGCCCTCCCCCGCCGGTGGCGGTCCGGCGGCGTCAGATGACGCCCTGCGCCAGCACCGCGTCCGCGACCCGCTCGAAGCCGGCGATGTTCGCGCCCTTGACGTAGTCGCCGGGGGAACCGTAGCGCTCGGCGGTCTCGGCGCAGGTGT
The DNA here is from genome assembly GCF_001419695.1 of Streptomyces prasinopilosus. Classification (GTDB taxonomy): domain Bacteria; phylum Actinomycetota; class Actinomycetes; order Streptomycetales; family Streptomycetaceae; genus Streptomyces; species Streptomyces prasinopilosus. The sequence goes on along the minus strand of NZ_LIRG01000166.1, from coordinate 14,523 downwards.
TGTGGATGTCGGTCATGATGCGGGCCAGCTCGTTCTCGACCTGGTCGGCCTTCCACGTGGTGCGCGACGCGTTCTGCGTCATCTCCAGGGCGCTGACCGCGACCCCGCCCGCGTTCGCGGCCTTGCCGGGGCCGAAGGCGACTCCGGCCTGCTGGAGGAGCTGCACGGCCTTCGGCGTCGTGGGCATGTTCGCGCCCTCCGAGACGGCCTTCACGCCGTTGCGGACGAGCGTGGCGGCCGCGTCCTCGTCCAGTTCGTTCTGGGTGGCGGACGGCAGGGCGATGTCGGCCGGGACCTCCCAGACCCGCCCGCCGGGCACGAACCGCGCGGAGGAGCCGCGCCGCTCGGCGTACACGCTCACCCGGCCGCGCTCGACCTCCTTGATCTGGCAGAGCAGCTCCAGGTCGATGCCCTTCTCGTCGACGATGTAGCCGCTGGAGTCGGAGCAGGTCACCGGGTTGGCGCCGAGGGCGATCAGCTTCTGGATGGTGTAGATCGCGACGTTTCCGGAGCCGGAGACGACCGCGGTCTGGCCCTCGAGGTCCTCGCCGCGCTCGTGCAGCATCGCCTCGGCGAACAGCACGTTGCCGTACCCGGTCGCCTCCGGGCGTATCAGTGAGCCGCCCCAGCCGGCGCGCTTGCCGGTGAGGACGCCGCCCTCCCAGCGGTTGGTGATCCGCCGGTACTGGCCGAACAGGTAGCCGATCTCACGCGCGCCGACACCGATGTCGCCCGCGGGGACGTCGGTGTACTCGCCGATGTGCCGGTACAGCTCCGTCATGAAGGACTGGCAGAAGCGCATGACCTCCGCGTCGCTGCGGCCCTGCGGGTCGAAGTCGCTGCCGCCCTTGCCGCCGCCGATGCCGAGGCCGGTCAGCGCGTTCTTGAAGACCTGCTCGAAGCCGAGGAACTTGATGATCCCCAGGTTCACGGAGGGGTGGAAGCGCAGGCCGCCCTTGTACGGGCCCAGGGCGCTGTTGTATTCGATCCGGAAGCCGCGGTTGACGTGGATCCGGCCCGTGTCGTCCTGCCACGGCACCCGGAAGATGATCTGCCGCTCCGGCTCGATCAGCCGCTCGACGAGCCCCGGGTCCCGGTACTCGGAGCGCGCCGCGAGCGCCGGTCCGAGGCTGTCCAGCACCTCGCGTGCGGCCTGGTGGAACTCGGGTTCCGCCGGGTTGCGGCGCACGATCTCGGCATGGAGGTGTTCGAGCGAGGTGGTTTCGGGTCGCGTCGTCACGGGAGCCCTTTCTGGCACGGCAGCCACCGGAAGTCGGCAGCCGGTACATCCGGTCTGATCCGCTTCGGTGAGGGGTGGCGCTCGGCGCCGTTGCCGCGCGCAGGACACTTCAGTGTGACGCTTACGTAAACACGGTGACCAGCGGCCCGCGGTTCGTACGCCACTATGTGAGATCAGGCCGCCAGGAATAATCCTAACGTCCTAATTTGTCTCGGCGCTCAGTTCAGACTCTCGCGGAGGGCGGTGTCAGCCACGGCCTCTGGGGTCTCCGCACGAGCTTGGTCGACATCGACGACCCGTCCGTCGTCGCCGGGCCGGCCCGCTCCTGGACACCACGAACGGGTCGGCCGCTCGTGCCCGCAAGGCCGTCCGGGAGCCGGTGACGATCACGGACGACAGCGAGGTGGCGCCCCTGGCCGCGCGTTTCGCACCGAGAGCGAACCTCTCCCCGGACGCACTGGTGAAGCTCTGGCCCACGGCCGCCGATCCCGACGTCTCCGCCGCCGGCCTGCCCGCACCGGCCCTCCGCCGCGAGAGCGCCGAACGGCCGGACCTCTCCCTCCGGCTGCGCCGTATGACCTCCCCGACGGGCCTGCGGCACCTGCCCACGCCCCCGTGGCCGGTCTGCCCGGTCTCTCCGAAGCGGGATCACCCCTCCGAGGCGTACCTCACGAAGTGCGCCCACGGGCCGGGGGTGAGGGCCAGTCGGGGGCCTTCGACGTCCTTGGAGTCGCGGACGTGCACCGTGCCGGGGGTGAGGGCAAGCTCCACGCAGGAGTTGCCGTCGGTACCGCCGCTGTAGCTGCTCTTGAACCACACTGGTTCGGAGGCGTCTCCGGCAGAGTTCTTGCGAATCATGCTTCTCCCAGCAGTGTCTCGATGAAGGCCGACGACTCCCTGGGCGGGAGAGCCTGCGCCCGGATCGTGCCATACCGCAGCTCGACGATGCGCAACTGCTTCGGGTCGGTGATCGGCCGCCCGTTGAACGCACCATCGGAGCGCCCCACCGTCGTACCGTCCGGGAACTTCAGCAACTCGATCCTGCCGTCCAGCCCTGGATGGGCATCGGTGTCCGTCGGCATGACCTGAAGCGTGACATTTTTCAACTGCCCCACCTCTAGCAGACGTTCGAGCTGTCGCCGCCACACCATTGTGCCCCCGACCCGCCGACGCAGCGGGGCCTCTTCCAGTACGAAGTGCATCGAGGGAACCGGATCGCGTTCGAAGACGGATTGCCGAGCCAACCGTGCAGCCACCATGCGTTCCACATCATCGGACGAGTACGGCGGCTGCGCAGCCTCGATCAGGGCTCTTACGTGCTCCGGTGTCTGCAACAGCCCGGGGACGATGTTGCACTCGTACAAGCCGATCTCGACCGCCCTGGCCTCCAGCTTCCCCAGCTCCCGCACCCTCTTCGGGTACCGGACCTTCTTCACGTCCTCCCAGGCCGCCGCGACGAGCCCGCCCGCGCCCAGCACCTCGTCGGCCCTGTCCAGGTACTCCTGCCGGGGAATCCGCTTCCCGCTCTCCACCTTGTAGACCAGGTCGTCCCCGTACCTGACCGCCGCCGCGAAGTCGGCGACCCGCATCCCCACGGCCTCCCGCCGCAGTCTCAACTGACGCCCCACCGTGGCGAGAACGGCCACGCCCCACTCGTCGTCCGGGTCCACCTCCCACCCCGGCTCGTCCGCCTCGCCCCCGACCCGTACCGCCTCGCCGTCCACCGACATGTCGCGCCTCTCCGTCGTCCCGCGCCGTACCGCGACGCCCTGCCCCCGGACCAACCGCCTCGGCCGTCCGGACAGCACCGGACACCCCTCGGACAGTCACCGGATGCGGCCGATCCGTCACATTCACGTTAGATCGCGATAGGTCTCCCTCAAAGGGCCGGCCATGCGATTCACCCCTTCGGGTATCACCACGCCCTACCGGGCCGGCCGCACCTCCCGGCTCCCCCTCCGTGCCGTCGGCGGAGCCCTCCGCCCCGAGGTCACCGACGCCCGGGGTGAACGGCCTCCCCACGCGCGACCACCCGCCGCACCACCCGTTTCGCGGTGGTCGGCACCACCTCGCCCAGTACGCGGAACCGTCGCTCCCGGCGATCGGCCCCGGCTGCCGCGAACCTCCGCCGTCCCTAACGACGCCGTGGCCGCCGAGGACTAGCCCTCGGAACCCGGAGAGCCGGTCACCGGCCGGCGAGACGTCCGCAGCGGGACCTGTGCGGTGGCGGAGCGCAAGGGCTGACCTCGTCCGAGCACCGGGTCCGTACCCGCCTCCCCGCCGTCCGCCGGGCGACCGGCGGGACTCCGCCACGACGAGCCGCGCGGGCCCCTGCGGCCGGACCGGCGGGAGGTCAACTGGGTTGCCGTGAAAGCGAGAACGGGTGATGTGCCAAGGTGGTGCGATGACAGATCCTGGGGGCGGCACGGGGGTGCCGGTACGGCGTTCCCGACTTGCCGAATACGCGGAGATGGCCGGTCAACCACCAAAGGAATCGCGCCCGTTGGAGGTTTCCGGGAGCACCCCGGCGCTCGCGGGTCCCGGCCCGGCGGAGACGGACCGGGGCGCCGAGCCCTCCGATGCGGAAGTCGCGTCCCGGCGCCGGGAGTTCACCGCGCTGCTGGCGGCCTTCCGGGACACGGCGGTACTGGTCCCGCTGCGGAGCGGCGGATGGCTCACCGCCGACTTCGGCGGCGTGCGCTGGATCCTGGCCTTCTCCGACACATCGGCCCTGGCCCGGTACGCGTCGGCCCGCGACGAGGCCCACCAGGAGTGGACGTACCGGACGGTGCTCGGGGCGCGGCTGCTGGACGTGGCGGTGCCGGCGGCCGGGGTTCCCTGCGGCGTGGCCCTGGACGCGGCCGACGGCGTCGAGCACGCGGTGCTGTTCCCGCCGGTGGCGGGAGTGGTGCCCGACGCCTTCGCCGTGGATCACGTGCGTCGAGGGGGTGCGCCCCGATGACGGGAGGCGGCGACGGCAAGGACCTGGCGGCGATCGGCCTCGACGAGATCGCCAAGGGGCTGACGCTCGCCCTGGGCGAGCTGAAGGAACTCGGCATGGTCGGCGAGGCCGGCACGGGCCGCGGCTTCGGCGACATCGCGCTGTCCGGGCTCGAACTGGGCGCGGCGGGCCTCACCAGCGCCTTCGACTCCTTCTGCGAGCGGTGGGAGTGGGGCGTGCGCTCCCTGATCAACGAGGGGAACGGGTTCGCGCTCAAGACCGGGCTGGCGGCCGGCACGTACTACGAGGTCGACCAGTACGTGGAGGGCGCCATGAAGATCGGCGTCAACTCCGTCATGGGCAACCCGTACGCCTCCGAGGAGGAGGTCACCGGCAAGGACTGGGGGCAGGTCCTGTCGAGCAACGCGTTCACCCACGTCAGGGACGCCGACTACAGCAAGGAGTCCTTCGACCGCGCCTGGGAGAACAGCGCGCAGGGGTGGAAGGACGCGGGCCGGGACGTGATGACCTCCGAGAACCTCGGTCTGCCGGGGGTGGGCCCGGAGAGCGTGCGCGAGCGACTGGGAATCTCGCAGGCCCAGTACGAGCGGATGCTGGACGAGCAGTTCGGCCCCTCCCCCGAGGCCCGGGCCGCGGCTGCCGAGCAGCAGGGCGGTGAGCGCTGATGGGCGTCCTCGACGACCTCGGCGACGACCTGGGCAAACTGAAGGACGGTCTCGACAGCGGCCTGAGGATCGTCGAGCACGGCGTCGACGCGGGCAAGCGGGTCGTCGGCGAAGGGGTCGACTGGGGCACCGACCGGCTCGGCGAGGGCCTGGACAGGGTCGGCCTGAAAGGCGCCGCGGACGCGGTGGAGGACTGGGGCGACGAACTCGCCTCCGACCTCGGCGCCACACCGGGCGAACAGCAGCTCGGCCAGACCGGGGAAGCCGGGGAACTCGTCCACGGGAACCCCGAAAGGATCCGGAGCAGCGCCGCGCACCTCCGCGACTTCTCCGCCGCCTTCGACAAGGTCGGCTCGGGGATGAAGAAGGTCGACTCCTCCAGGTGGCGCGGTGAGGGCGGAGACACCTTCCGCGAGAAGTTCGGCGTCCACCCCGCGAAGTGGCTCCGGGCCGCCGACGCCTGCGAGACGGCCGCAGGCGCACTGGAGTCCTACGCCGACACCGTCACCTGGGCGCAGGGGCAGGCGCAGGAAGCGATCGCGCTCTACCGACGGGGCAGACGCGCCTCCGAGCAGGCCGTCGAGGCCCACAACGAACGGGTCGACGCGTACAACGCCAGGATCGGAGCCGGGCAGGACCCCGGACCGGCCCCCGGGCCGTTCCGCGATCCCGGCAAGGAGACCGTCCGGCAGGCGCGCGAGAAGCTCGCCGAGGCGCGCAGGCAGCGCAACACCGCGGCCTCGGACGCCGAGAGGAGCATCAGGAAGGCCCTGGCCCACGCCCCGGCCGAGCCGCCGCCGCTGGAACGCATCGGCAACAACCTGGTCGACGGCTTCATCGCGGGGAACATCGAATCCACCCACCTCGTGGGCGGTGTGGTCAAGGGCACGGCCGGTCTGCTCACCTTCGTCCGCGGCGTCAGCCCCGTGGACCCCTACAACCTGACCCACCCGGCGGAGTACCTCGAGAACACCTCGATGACACTCTCCGGCCTGGTCTCCACCGTGGCCCACCCCGACCGGGCGGTGACCGCCGCGGTGGAGGGCTTCAAGAAGGACCCCTCCGAGTTCATCGGCCGCCTCGTCCCCGAACTGCTCGGCACCAAGGGCGCGGGAGTGGCCCGCGGCGGCCTCCGGCTCGCGGTGAGGGAAGGGGTGGAGGGCGGCGTCGGAAAGACCATGCCCAGCGGGACGAAGCTGGCGGACGAGGCCCCCGGCGCGGTGCCCAAGGACTGGAGTGACCTTGCGCGGTCCACGGACCATGTCAAGGAGAAGGCGATTCACTATGAATCCGTGGCCCCGGAGAAGGCCCAGGATTTCCTGGACAGCGAATACCCGTGGCTTCGGGACGTCAACAATAAAGACAATCCCGGATACATGGACAACTGCAGCCACAACGTCGTAACCGTGGATCGCAGGCTGGACGGAATCGACGTCAGCGCGGCACCCAAACAGCAGCCCGACCACATCCCCCCCCGAGCAGCTCGGAATGAAGGACAGGGCAAAGGGACACTACGACATGGTCAACAGTTACGATGACGTCATCAAGGATCTTCAAACTCGAGGCGAAGGCTCCAGAAGCGCCGTGTACATCAGTCGGCCCGACGGCAGCGCACACGTGTTCAACGCCGTGAACAGCAGGCACGGAGTGGTCTTCCTCGACGGCCAGAGCGGCACCCTCGGAATCCTGGAGAAAAACGTGTCATCAATCGGACATATTCCTTACCGCAATGGGAGTTCTTAAATGCTGAGCCGGGACGAAGCCGTCGCAATGGCTTCCGAATACCTCAAAAAGAAAGCACACCCGGAGAAGCCTGATTCCGTGATAATGCTCCCTGAAACGGGTGTCAATTACGCATACGGTTGGACGGTTCGATTCGATTTCAAGGAGCATATCGAGACGGGCGATGCTGCTCAGGCTCCTTTCACATCGGTCGTCGTCGTGCCGCACGACGGAACGGACCCTCACTTTTCCCCGACCTATCTCCCGGTGGGCCGATACATGGAGTTGCAGGCATCGGGCGAGTGGCCCCACGGCTGGCCGCCGAGGAGGAACCACTGACATGCCGAGCCCCGAGCAGCAGGCCACGGCCTGGCTGAACGCCACCTACGGCGGTCTCGTCCAACTGGCCACCCCCTACCCCGTGCACGAGGCCCCCGGCGCCTGGTTGATGGCCTGCCGGGCCCTGCCGCAGGCCGGTTATCCGGAGACGCCGATGCTCGCTGCCTCGGTCGTGGTGCCCAAGAACGGCGGCAGCCCCTTTCACCCGGCGCCGAGCACCCCGCTCGCCGACCTGGAGCCGGTTGCGCCGCAGGAAGCGGCCCGCCGGGCGGAGGACCAGCCCCGCCGCCTCAACGCCCGGGGCTGCGTCGTCTCCCTGCACTCCGCGATCAACGGTGCCCCCTCCGTGCCGCTGCCCTGGCGTCCGGCGGACGAGGCACCCGGCTGGTGGGACCGGCTGGTCCGCCGGTACTTCCCCGAGTTCACGCGGGTCGACGTCGGCGGCTGGGACGACGTGGTCCGGTCGGTCACGGAAACCGGACCGGACACCCGTGGCCTGGTGTGGGTCCGGCGGGAGGTCGGTGGCCAGGAGGCGACGGGCAACCTGCTCTACGCGCACAACAACAAGGGGCAGGTGGTCCTGCTGGACGCCCTGACCTCGTCCCTCGCCCGGCTCGACCCCTCGCTGGTCCGCGAACTGGTGCTGATGCGCGCGCTGCCGGGGGCCTTCACACCGCACCGTGCCCCGTGGGAACAACCGGCACCGGACTTCGCGTCCGCCGTCGGCAAGGCCCGCCGGTGGCTCGAGGACGCCTACCACGGCCAGGTCGAGCTGCACGCCCCTACGGCGCAGGACGAGACCGCGCGCGGCTGGGTCTTCTCCTGCAACACCACGCGTTTCCTGCGCGACGGCCAGTGGCGGGACGCCATGCTCGACGCGACGGTCGTCGTGCCGAAGGACGGGTCCGCACCGTTCGGCCTGCCCAACACCGATCCGTGGACCTGGCTGGCCCGTTGGGACGCGGGCGCCACCCCGGGGACGGCGGACTTCCCGAAGCCACCGCCTCCGGCGCGCGCCGCGTGGTTCGAACCGACACTCGCCGAACTCGGCCCCGTCCTGTCGGTGTCCGAGCACCGGGACTGGGCATCGGCGCTGGAGGCCGCCTCCGCCCTGCCGGTCGCGGCACGGGCCCTGATCTGGGCGCGCCGCACCGACGGCCGGGGCCGGGAGGCCGTCGGCCGGCTCGTGAACGCGCTCCGCCTGGAGACCGGCGTGATGGTGGTCGACGGCTCCACGGGCGAGCCCGTCTCCTTCGACCCGACGGGGGTTCAGCGACTGCACGTGATCCGGTACCGCTGAGGTCCGCACGAGACGTGGCGGCGGCCCCGACACGGGGGCCGCACCACCCCTGCCCCTCCCCCTCTCACTTGGTGGTCTCTCCGACGAAGCTGAAGGTGTGGCTTCTGAGGACAAGAGGACTAGCGGAGCGAGCACGGGCGGAGGGCCCCACCAGGGCAGCGGCCGATCCGAACCCGGCGCGGCCCATGCTGAGCACTTCGACGCGGCACCCGATCGTGAAAGCCCGGCCGGCACGGGTTCCGAAGACCGTGATCACCGGATCAGCCCGCGCTTCGCCGAAGGCGTCGGCGGACGTCGCGGACCACGGCGTCTCCTCCCTGACGGCCGGGACCATCGAGCCGGTCCTGCCGGCAGGCTACGCGGCGTGGCTCCGCCCGCCGGACGGCAACCGCGCTCCGGGGCGGATCGCCTGGACGCAGCGCGGCCCTGGAGCGCGGTGTGCCGGGGCAGGAGGCCACCGTAAGGGCCTCCAAGGGGTGCGGGGGCGCGCCTGCGGGTGGCACCCGTCGGTCTGCTGACGGGGCTGACGGCGGAACAACGTGCCGGTACGGCCCAGTTACCGGTCGTGCCGGCCTACGGTCGCTCCACGGCGCCTATGGCCGGCGACCTCACCGCGCACGCCGTACGGCTGCTCACCCGCAGCTGCCACCCCTCGGAGTTGCTGCCGCGGCCGCATCACCACGGCCGGTCCGCGCACCGGACGCACCGCCGGGGCCGGCCCGGCGCTCTCGCGCAGCGGCTGCCGAACCGGCTCAGACGGCCTCGCCGCTCCCGAGGACCTCCGCCGCCGACGTGGCCGTGATCGCCCGGGTGAACCAGACATCCAACGTGTCCAGGTCGCGGCATCCGGCGATACGCTCCCGCTCCTCCGCGGACATCTCGATGCCCCGGCCGTCGAGCAGCCGCAGGATGTCATCCGTCCGGCCCTCGATCCGGCCTTCGTCACGGCCTTCGTCGCGGCCCTCCGCCCGGAGCCTTTGAGCGGTCTCCGACTGGAAGAAGGAGAGGTCGACAGCCATCAGGTACCTCCAGAGATCCGCGGCCGGCGTTTTGCCGAGGCCTTGTTCGGTGAGTTCGATGAAGATGCCCGCGGTGTCCTCGTCCTCGGCCGACAGGCCCTTCAGTGCCTTTGCCAGCGCGTTCAGTATGGCATCGGCGTCCGGATCCCGGCGGTGCAGAGCCGCCGACAGGACCGTGAGCGGAATGTCGCGAGCGGCCTCGTCGGGGCTGGCGATCACCGGCAGACTGTCCGGCCCCAGGACCAGGGGACGCAGGGTGAGCGAGGGCCACTGCGGCGGGCCGATGTCGACCTGCCGGGCCGCCCAGGCCGCGGTGGACCGGTCCGCGCAGACGACGAGGAGGACCGGGGGGACGCCGTACTTGGCGTACAGGTGGGAGAGGTAGTACGCCCAGCTCGCGGGCTTGTCGGGGGCCCGTTTCCCCTGGGACTCGACCGCAAGGATGAACTCGCCGTCCCCGGTGTCCATCCTCAGCAGCGTGTCCACCCGTCGCTCCATCGGACGGGTCTCCGTGAGGTCGGTGGGAAGCGGGGAGGCGGAAACAGGCGGCGGAAAGGAAACACCGAGCCCTCTGACGGCACGGGCGAAGAGGCCCGGGTCCTCCTGGAAGATCCGGTGCAGGGCCTCATGGGATGAACTGAGCATGATCCGAAACTAGGACCGCCTCCCCCTCCACGGCGCGCATATGCCGGCCCTTCCCGTGATCGAGTGACGGGCAGGACACGGAGGTTGACACCATCGGCCCCCCGGGACGCGAAAGGGCCCGCACGACCGAAGTCGTGCGGGCCCTCTCAGGTGCTCGCAGAAGAGCTACCAGGTCTGATCGGAAGCAGCCGGAGCTTACTTGTTGATCTTGGTGACCTGGCCGGCGCCCACGGTCCGGCCACCCTCACGGATGGCGAACTTCAGGCCCTCTTCCATGGCGATGGGCTGGATGAGCTCCACCTTCATCTCGGTGTTGTCACCCGGCATGACCATCTCGGTGCCCTCGGGGAGGGTCACGACGCCGGTCACGTCCGTCGTACGGAAGTAGAACTGCGGGCGGTAGTTGTTGAAGAAGGGGGTGTGACGGCCACCCTCGTCCTTCGACAGGATGTAGGCCTGGGCCTCGAACTCGGTGTGCGGGGTGACCGAACCGGGCTTGATGATGACCTGGCCGCGCTCGACGTCCTCGCGCTTGATGCCGCGGAGCAGCAGACCGACGTTCTCACCGGCCTGGCCCTCGTCGAGCAGCTTGCGGAACATCTCGATACCGGTGACCGTGGTGGTGGTCTTGTCCTGCTTGATACCGATGATGTCGACGGTCTCGTTGACCTTCAGGACACCGCGCTCGATACGGCCGGTGACGACCGTACCGCGACCGGTGATCGTGAAGACGTCCTCGATCGGCATGAGGAACGGCTTGTCGACGTCACGCTCGGGCTGCGGGATGGCCTCGTCCACGGCCTTCATGAGGTCGAGGACCGAGTTGCCCCACTCCTTGTCGCCCTCGAGCGCCTTCAGCGCCGAGACCTTGACGACCGGAACGTCGTCGCCCGGGAACTCGTACTCGGAGAGCAGCTCACGGACCTCGAGCTCGACGAGCTCCAGGATCTCCTCGTCGTCCACCATGTCGGCCTTGTTCAGGGCGACGACGATGTACGGAACGCCGACCTGGCGGGCCAGGAGCACGTGCTCCTTGGTCTGCGGCATCGGGCCGTCGGTGGCGGCGACCACGAGGATGGCACCGTCCATCTGCGCGGCACCCGTGATCATGTTCTTGATGTAGTCCGCGTGACCGGGGCAGTCGACGTGGGCGTAGTGACGCGACTCGGTCTGGTACTCGACGTGCGAGATCGAGATCGTGATACCACGCTGGCGCTCCTCGGGCGCCTTGTCGATCATGTCGAAGGCCGAGGCCTGGTTCAGGTCGGGGTACGCGTCGTGCAGCACCTTGGTAATGGCGGCCGTGAGGGTCGTCTTACCGTGGTCGATGTGACCGATGGTGCCGATGTTGACGTGCGGCTTAGTCCGCTCGAACTTCGCCTTCGCCACTGGGGTCCTCCTGTGGAGTGGTTCTGTACGCCTTACTCATCGGCGCCAGGTGATCTTTGCTGGAAAGCCCGGGGCCGGGGGCATTCCACCGGTTCTCGGTGAAATGCCCCAAGCAAGGCTCCGGGGTCAAGCCTAAAGCGTGCGAACGGAGACCGTTACTCGCCCTTGGCCTTCGCGATGATCTCCTCGGCGACGTTCCGCGGAACCTCGGCGTAGGAGTCGAACTGCATCGAGTAGCTTGCGCGACCCGACGTCTTGCTGCGGAGGTCCCCGACGTAGCCGAACATCTCCGAAAGGGGCACGAGGCCCTTCACGACGCGAGCACCGGCCCGCTCCTCCATGGCCTGGATCTGGCCACGGCGGGAGTTGATGTCGCCGATGACCTCACCCATGTAGTCCTCGGGCGTGGTGACCTCGACGGCCATCATCGGCTCGAGGAGCACGGGCGAAGCCTTGCGCGCGGCCTCCTTGAAGGCCTGCGAACCGGCGATCTTGAACGCGAGCTCGGAGGAGTCCACCTCGTGGTAGCCACCGTCGATGAGCGTGACGCGGACGCCCGTCATCTCGTAGCCCGCGAGGATACCGAACTGCATGGCCTCCTGCGCGCCGGCGTCCACCGAAGGGATGTACTCCTTCGGGATGCGGCCACCGGTCACCTTGTTCACGAACTCGTACGAGGCGTCGCCGCCCTCGATGGGCTCGATCGCGATCTGCACCTTGGCGAACTGACCGGTACCACCGGTCTGCTTCTTGTGGGTGTAGTCCACGCGCTCGACGGCCTTGCGGATCGTCTCACGGTAGGCGACCTGCGGCTTGCCGACGTTGGCCTCGACCTTGAACTCACGGCGCATGCGGTCGACCAGCACCTCGAGGTGCAGCTCGCCCATACCGCCGATGATGGTCTGGCCGGTCTCCTCGTCCGAGTGGACCTGGAAGGACGGGTCCTCCTCGGCCAGGCGCTGGATCGCGACGCCCAGCTTCTCCTGGTCGCCCTTCGACTTGGGCTCGATGGCGACCTGGATGACCGGCGCCGGGAAGTCCATGGACTCCAGGATCACCGGCTGCTTGTCGTCGGACAGCGTCTCACCGGTGGTGGTCTGCTTCAGGCCCATGACGGCGACGATGTCGCCGGCGCCCACCGACCCGATCTCCTCACGCTTGTTCGCGTGCATGCGGTAGATCTTGCCGATGCGCTCCTTCTTGCCCTTGACGGAGTTCAGCACGGCGGTGCCGGACTCCAGGCGGCCCGAGTAGACCCGGACGTAGGTGAGCTTGCCGAGGTGCGGGTCGCTCGCGATCTTGAACGCGAGGGCCGACAGCGGCTCGTCATCGGATGGCTTGCGCTTGACCACGACCTCGGGGTCCTTGACGTCGTGGCCCTCGATGGCCTCGATGTCGAGCGGGGTCGGGAGGTAGCGCACGACCGCGTCGAGCAGGGGCTGGACGCCCTTGTTCTTGAACGCGGTGCCGCAGAACACCGGGGTGACCGTGGTGTCGCTGGACTTGCCGGACGCGATGGTGATGCGACGGATCGCGGCGTACAGCTGCTCCTCGGTGGGCTCCTGGCCCTCGAGGTACAGCTCCATGATCTCTTCGTCGTTCTCCGCGACGGCCTCGATCAGCTTGCCGCGCCACTCCTCGGCGGCCTCGGTGTGCGTGGCCGGGACGTCGACGGTGTCGTACATCTCGCCCTTGGCGGCCTCGGCGGACCACACGAGCGCCTTCATGCGGACCAGGTCCACGACGCCCTTGAAGTCGGCCTCGGCACCGATCGGCAGCTGCATGACCAGCGGCTGCGCGCCCAGGCGGTCCTTGATCATGTCGACGCAGCGGTGGAACTCCGCGCCGGTACGGTCAAGCTTGTTGACGAAGCAGATACGCGGCACGCCGTAACGGTCGGCCTGACGCCACACCGTCTCGGACTGCGGCTCGACACCGGCGACACCGTCGAACACGGTCACGGCACCGTCGAGCACGCGCAGGGAACGCTCCACCTCTACGGTGAAGTCGACGTGCCCCGGGGTGTCGATGATGTTGATCGTGTAGTCGTTGTCCTCGAGCGGCCAGTGACAGGTGGTCGCAGCAGAGGTGATCGTGATGCCACGCTCCTGCTCCTGCTCCATCCAGTCCATCGTGGCGGAACCCTCGTGGGTCTCACCGATCTTGTACGACACGCCGGTGTAGAACAGGATCCGCTCGGTGGTGGTCGTCTTGCCCGCGTCGATGTGGGCCATGATCCCGATGTTGCGGACCTTGGCCAGGTCAAGTGAAGTGGTAGCCATAAGGCTTCAGTCTTCTCTCGGTCTCGATGTGGGTAGCGACTACCAGCGGTAGTGCGCGAAGGCCTTGTTGGACTCGGCCATCTTGTGCGTGTCCTCGCGCTTCTTCACCGCGGCACCCAGGCCGTTGCTGGCGTCGAGGAGTTCGTTGAGCAGACGCTCGGTCATGGTCTTCTCGCGACGGGCGCGGGAGTAACCCACCAGCCAGCGCAGCGCCAGGGTGTTGGCACGGCCGGGCTTGACCTCGATCGGCACCTGGTAGGTGGCGCCACCGACGCGGCGGGACTTGACCTCGAGGGTCGGCTTGATGTTCTCGAGAGCGCGCTTCAGCGTGATGACCGGGTCGTTGCCGGTCTTCTCGCGCAGGCCCTCCATGGCGCCGTAGACGATGCGCTCGGCGGTGGAGCGCTTGCCGTTCAGCAGCACCTTGTTGATGAGCGACGTGACAAGAGGAGAACCGTAGACCGGGTCGATGATGACCGGGCGCTTCGGGGCGGGGCCCTTACGAGGCATTCTTACTTCTCCTTCTTGGCGCCGTAGCGGCTGCGGGCCTGCTTGCGGTTCTTGACACCCTGAGTGTCGAGCGAACCACGGATGATCTTGTAACGAACACCCGGCAGGTCCTTCACACGGCCGCCGCGCACGAGCACGATGGAGTGCTCCTGCAGGTTGTGTCCCTCACCCGGAATGTAAGCAGTGACCTCGATACCGCTGGTCAGACGCACACGCGCGACCTTACGCAGGGCCGAGTTCGGCTTCTTCGGGGTGGTCGTGAACACGCGCGTGCAGACGCCGCGACGCTGGGGCGAACCCTCGAGTGCGGGCGTCTTGTTCTTCTCGACCTTGTCCTGCCGGCCCTTCCGGACCAGCTGCTGGATCGTAGGCACTACTTCTCCGGTTTCTGTGTGCCGAATGGTGAAGCTAACCTGGAACATTCACCGACCCACGCGGTCGGGCGTGTCG
>NZ_LIRG01000165.1 GCF_001419695.1 Streptomyces prasinopilosus | reverse complement strand
GGCCGGGGGCGGGGCCGCCAAGACGCTGGCGAAGGGGGCCGTGCCGGCCGAGTACCAGAAGCTCGTGGCGACCTGGGGCAACCTCTGCCCGGCCATCAACCCGGCGCTGCTCGCCGCGCAGTTGTACCAGGAGAGCGGGTTCAACCCGAAGGCGCAGAGCCACGCGGCGGCGCAGGGCATCGCCCAGTTCATCCCCGGCACCTGGGCCACCCACGGGGTCGACGGGGACGGGGACGGGGACCGGGACGTGTGGGACCCGAAGGACGCGATCCCGTCGGCGGCGACGTACGACTGCGCCCTCGCGGGCTACGTGAAGGACGTTCCGGGGAATCCGACCGAAAACATGCTGGCCTCCTACAACGCGGGGGCGTACGCGGTCATCAAGTACAGCGGTGTGCCGCCGTACAAGGAGACGCAGAACTACGTGCAGCGCATCCTCTCGCTGGAGAAGAGCTTCGCCGCCCCGGTCGGCCGGGTCGACCCGTCCGAGCAGGCGGCCGGAGCCATCGCCTACGCCCAGAAGAAGCTCGGCACGCTCTACCTCTGGGGCGGCAACGGCACCGCCGACCAGGGAGGACGCTTCGACTGCTCGGGGCTGACGAAGGCCGCGTACGAGAGTGTGGGAATCACGCTGCCGCGGGTGGCGAACGACCAGTACAACGCGGGACCGCATCCCGCGCGGGAGGAACTGCTCCCCGGCGATCTGGTCTTCTTCTCGGACGACCTCACCAATTCGCGGGCGATCCGGCATGTGGGCATTTATGTCGGCGGCGGGTACATGATCAATGCGCCGCGTCCCGGTGCGGTCATCCGATTCGACCCGATCGACACACCTGACTACTTTGGTGCCACCCGCGTCACCGAAGATGGCGCGAAAGCACTCCCCACCACGGTCTGACGGCCGCTGAACCGGCCCCCTGAGCTGCGACGACGAATCTCTCTTCGATAACGTCTGCGTGATCATTCAGTGGAGTTGGAACGTACGGGCAGGAGCCGTGCGTTCCTGTTGTCGTAGCCCGAACAGTCAGCGGATCTACACACCACGGGGGTGGCGGAATGGCGTATCGCACTGTGCGCCGAGAGAGATGACGAAGGGGCCTCAGCACCAATGGCTGGACTCGCCGATTCCGGGTCGAACCCCGACGTCGACCTGTTGTACGACATCAACGGCCTGGCGAAGGCCGCGCCACCGTGGTTCGACCATGTCATGGAGTTCGTGGGCGAGTTCGGCCTGCTGTTCGCCCTGCTGGGAATGCTGCTGTGGTGCTGGTGGGGCGTCAGGAAGCGGGGCGGCGAGGACGCTGCCCCGACCGTGGCGGCCCTGGTGTGGGCCCCGCTCGCGGCGGGCGTCGCCGTCCTGATCAACGTGCCGATCCGCGGGTTCGTGGAACGGCGCAGACCCTTCTACGACCACGAGGGCCTCGAGGTCCTGGTCGACGGCAAGACCGACTACTCGTTCGTCAGCGACCACGCGACGCTCTGCATGGCGCTGGCGGTGGGCCTGTTCCTGGCCAACCGGCGGCTCGGGATGATCGGCCTGTTCTTCGGAGTGCTGGGCGGGTTCATCCGGGTCTACATGGGCGTGCACTACCCGACGGACGTCGTGGGCGGACTCGCGCTCGGCACCTCGGTCGCCCTGCTCCTGTCGCCGCCCGCCATGGCGCTGCTGACCCCGCTGATGCGGTCGATCGAACAGTCGCGCCGAGGGGCGTGGCTGATCAAAGGGCGACAGGCCGACCCACGGGTGACGCCCGGAGAGGCGCGGTCGTCACGGACGGACGGGCGGGACCTGGCGGCGTAGGCCGCGGGTACGCCTCTTCCCGCGCCGCGTGCGGAGCGCGGGAGGCGCGGACCGATCGGTGGGGTGATCTCCGGGTGCGTACCCGGGGAGGGTCACCCCATCGCGTGTTTCCGGCCCTCGGTGCGGGCGAGGCTCCTGGCTCTTCGCGCGGGGCCGCGCCAGCCGCAACTGCAGCGGGCGAAGCAGAAGGGCCCCAGTTCGGCGGTGGTGATCAGGTGCTCCGGGGAATGCCCCGGGGGGTGCTCCTTGGTGCTCTGCTGTTCCACCCGACCACGGTACCGCCCGGCCGGGGCCGCGTGACACGCCCCGTACCGAGGTCCGTGGTGAGGTTTCCCGGCGCGGCCCGCACCGGGCCCGCGAGGAGGCCGGTGACGGGTCCGTGACGGGGCTCCCCACCGGTCGTTGACCCTGGGGAAGGGTGTCCCGTGGCGGACGGAGCGGGGGTGGGCGGACCATGGCCGGACGGCGACCGAGGCGTACGCGGATCGGTGACGCGGTCGTCGCGCTCGGGGTGACCGGCGGACTGGCCCTCGGAGGTGTCTCGGGGTGCGGCCGCAGCGGGACCGCCGGCGGCGACGGGGACGGCGGCACGGCCGCCGGGGAGGTGGCGGCCGCCGTGCGGGAGGCCGCGGACGCACTGGTGGACTCGGGCAGCTCCAGGGCGCGCACGTCCATGGAGCTGGCCACCGGCGGCACCCGCGTGACCATCCGCGGGGAGGGCGTCTACGACTACCGCAAGCGGATCGGCCGGCTGAAGGTGCTGCTGCCGCAGGACCCGTCCGGGGCGTCGGCGCACCGGTCCGTCACCGAGCTGCTCGCACCGGGCGCGCTGTTCATGAAGAACCGGGGCGCCGGAGTGCCCGCCGACAAGTGGGTGCGGGTGGACACCGGCACCCTGTCCGACGGGAACCTGGTCACCGGGGGCGCCACCGACCCGTTCACCGCCGCCGAGCTGCTGCGCGGGGCGCGGTCCGCGACCTTCGTGGGCCGGACGGAGCTGGCCGGCGCCGAGGTGCGGCACTACCGGGGCACGGCGGACCTGCGCGAGGCCGCCCGCGTCGCCTCCGACGGGGACAAGGGGTCGCTGGGCGCGGCGGCCAGGGGGTTCGCCACCGCCGAGGTCCCCTTCGACGTCTACCTGGACGACGAGGGGCGCATCCGCAAGGTGCGCCACCGGTTCAGCTTCGTGAACGGGGAGCGGGAACAGCCGGTCGCGGTCGCCTCCACCACCCTGCTCTACGACTTCGGCGCCCCGGTCGACGTACGCCTCCCGGAGGCCGGCGACATCTACGCCGGACCGGACCGCGAGGGAACGACCGGTCGGAGCGCGGGGGAATGACGAGCCGGGCCACGAAGGGGTGACGGGCCGGCCGCGAAGGAGGGGCGGGCCGGGCCGCGATGACCGGCGGGCGGGGAGAGGCCTCGCGGCCTCGAAACCGCGAGGCCGGATTCGCGCCGGGCCTGTCCGGAGCCGGGCCCTCCGAAGGCCACTGCTCCGTCACATCCGTCGCATCCGACGTATCCGACGCATCCGTCGTATGAGTCGTATTCGTCCACACGGTGGCGCAAGCGTGCCCGCGCATCGGGCGAAGACTGCCCCTGCGTCCCTGGAGCCACGGGGGCCGGGCCGGGTAGAACGAGAGGTTCCGTCATCTGAGGAGTGAATGAATTGGCATCAGCCATGGACAAGGAGACTGAGCGCAAAGCGGGTCACCGCCCCGCCGCCCCACACCGTTCCGAAACCGCTCCGAGAGCCGACCGGGGGCTCCTCGGCCTGCAGGGCGCCGCCGGGAACGCCGCGGTCGTCCAGATGCTCCGGCAGAGCGGCCACGCGTGGGCCCGGGACCGTCACGAGCACGGCCCCGGCTGCCACCACGGGACCGAGCAGCCCGCGGTGCAGCGCTCCACCGCTCACGACGTCCTGCGGAACCCGGGGCAGCCGATGGACGGCGCGCTCCGCGGCGAGATGGAAGCGCGTCTCGGAGCCGATTTCTCCAACGTCCGCATCCACGCGGACAGCGCGGCGAAGAGGTCCGCGGCCGAGCTCGGCGCCCGCGCCTACACCTCGGGCAGCCACGTGGTCCTCGGCGAGGGCGGCGGTGACAAGCACACGCTCGCCCATGAGCTCACGCACGTCATCCAGCAGCGCCAGGGGCCGGTCGCCGGAGCGGACAACGGTGACGGGCTGCGGGTGAGCGACCCCTCCGACCGTTTCGAGCGCGAGGCCGAGGCCAACGCCCAGCGGGTGATGGCCGGGTCGGCCCCCACCAGGACGGTGAGCGGGGAGGGGGCGGACGGCGCCGCGGCCGCCGGGCCCGAACCGGAGGTCTCGCGAGCCGTCCAGCGGGCCTACACGGGCAATCACCAGGTGGCGTACGGCGGCCTGACCTACGGCGTCGGCACGTACATGAAGGCGGAGCTGCACCCCGGATCCCTGGGAAGGGGGAGCAGCCCGAGCGTCAAACCCTCCTGGTGGCCCGCGGCGAACAGCGGGCCCACGGGCGCCTGGTTCGCGCGGAACATGGTGCAGGGCCATCTCCTGAACGAGAACCTGGGAGGCCCCGGCAACACCCTGACGAACCTGACGCCGCTCACCAAGACCGGCAACTCCAACCACCTCCACTACGCCGAGGCGAACGTGAAGAACGAGATCAAGAACGGCTCCGTGGTGGAGTACGAGGTCGTGGCCCACTTCGACGGGGTGACCGGGGCGGAACTGGGAGCGACCGGCGCGGTGGCGGCCGACATCGACCAGAACTACGCGTACGCCATCCCCTCGCACCTGGAGTGCAACGTGCAGGTGTACGACTCGACGGGGAAGAACCTCTACGGGGAGAGCTGGTACGTACGGAACACCAAGTGACGCCCCGCGGCCACCGGCGGACGGCGGCAACGGTTCCGAGTGACGTTCTCCCGGTGCGACGGCCACGCCGGCGGTCCCGCACGCGGGCACGCGCACTCCGGCTCCCTGCAACCCGCGCCCCGGCGCCGGGAGCGCGGGGAGGCCGCCGGGGCCGGAGGGGTTCCGGCGGCGGACGGACCGGACCGGACTACCTAGTCCTTACGTGCCATGCGCGGGGCCCATGGGGCTGCCTACGCTAGGGAGCCTCTGGCCGTATGACCGTATGGACGAGGTGACGTGCGTGGCTCCGCTCGGCGGTGGGTTGGTTCAGGACCATGTGGCCCTCGCCGAGATCGAGCTGTGCGGGGAGCTGATCATCGCCGCCTCCGCCGCCCAGGGACCGCTCAGCCTGGAGAGCATCGACAGGGTGCTGCGGGTGGCCGAGGTGCGGACGGAGCCGGTGGCCGGGGCGTGGGTGCGTCGCCCCCACCGGTCCGGGGCGTAGCGACCGGCTGGTGCGGGGCCCCGGCGGCCGGGTGCGGGGCCGGCGGGTCAGGTGCGGAGCATGCGGGCGATGGCCTGGGTGGCTTCCTTCACCTTGGCGTCGATCTCGTCGCCCCCCTTGAGGGCCGCGTCCGCCACGCAGTGGCGCAGGTGCTCCTCCAGCAGCTGCAGGGCGAAGGACTGCAGAGCCTTGGTGGAGGCGGACACCTGCGTGAGTATGTCGATGCAGTAGACGTCCTCGTCGACCATCCGCTGCAGGCCCCGGATCTGGCCCTCGATGCGGCGCAGGCGCTTGAGGTGCTCTTGCTTCTCGTGGTGGTAGCCGTGGACGCCCCGGTCGTGGTCGGTCACGACACCGGGGGCGGAGCCCGCTCCGGGACCCGGTGCGGAGGCGGGGCCGGAGGCGAGCGACACGCCGGGGGAACCGTCCGTCGGATCGGTCACATTCCGGGCGGTGGTGACGCTTTTCGTTCCCGTGGTGGCCGTTGTCCGCGTCACGTCCGGCCCGTCCGGGGAGGGGGGCACGTCCGCGCCGGTCTCGGTGGTCGTCATCGCGTCCTCCTGGTGCAATGGCGGGCGACATATACCCCTGGTGGGTATATGATACCGAACTTTGCCGGGTAGGGGGACTGTGGCCGGTGCCGTCGGCACCGGGCGTGGCACAGCCGGGGCCGCCCCCGTGTCCGCCGCGCTGCCCGATGGGTGACACTGGTGGGCGGCCCGTAGTCGTGGCTGGACGGTGCGCCTAGCATCAGCCACACCGAACCCGATGCACCCCGAGGACCCCACGTGCGCTTTCGTCTGACCCCCAGGGAGACGAGCTTCTACGACATGTTCGCCGCCTCCGCGGACAACATCGTCACGGGCTCGAAACTCCTCATGGAACTGCTCGGGGCGGACACCCCTGCCCGCGGCGAGATCGCCGAGCGTATGCGGGCCGCGGAACACGCGGGTGACGACGCCACCCATGCGATCTTCCACCAGCTGAACTCCTCGTTCATCACGCCCTTCGACCGCGAGGACATCTACTCCCTCGCGTCGTCCCTCGACGACATCATGGACTTCATGGAGGAGGCCGTCGACCTGGTCGTCCTCTACAAGGTCGAGGAACTCCCCAAGGGCGTCGACCAGCAGATCGAGGTCCTGGTGCGGGCCGCCGAGCTCACCGCCGAGGCCATGCCGAACCTGCGCACCATGGACAACCTCACCGAGTACTGGATCGAGGTCAACCGCCTGGAGAACCAGGCCGACCAGATCCACCGCAAGCTCCTGGCCCACCTCTTCAGCGGCAAGTACGACGCCATCGAGGTGCTCAAGCTGAAGCAGATCGTGGACGTACTCGAGGAGGCGGCCGACGCCTTCGAGCATGTGGCGAACACGGTGGAGACCATCGCCGTCAAGGAGTCCTGAGCCCCTTCATGGACACCTTCGCACTGATCGTGACCATCGGGGTCGCGCTCTTCTTCACGTACACGAACGGCTTCCACGACTCGGCGAACGCCATCGCCACCTCGGTGTCGACCCGCGCGCTCACCCCGCGGGTGGCGCTCGCGATGGCGGCCGTCATGAACCTGGCCGGCGCGTTCCTCGGGTCCGGGGTCGCCAAGACCGTCAGCGAGGGGCTGATCCAGACCCCCGAGGGCTCGACGGGCATGGGGATCCTGTTCGCCGCGCTGGTCGGCGCGATCACCTGGAACCTCGTCACCTGGTACTACGGCCTCCCGTCCTCCTCCTCGCACGCCCTGTTCGGCGGCATGGTCGGAGCGGCGCTGGCCGGCGGGACGACGGTGTACTGGGACGGGGTGCTCTCGAAGATCGTCATCCCGATGTTCGTGTCGCCGATCGTGGGCCTCGTCGCGGGCTACCTGGTCATGACCGCGATCCTGTGGATGTTCCGGAAGTCGAACCCGCACAAGGCCAAGCGGGGCTTCCGCATCGCGCAGACGGTGTCGGCGGCCGGCATGGCGCTCGGCCACGGCCTCCAGGACGCGCAGAAGACCATGGGCATCGTGGTGATGGCCCTGGTCATCGCGGACGTCGAGGAGTACGGCGACGCCATCCCGGTCTGGGTGAAGATCGCCTGTGCGCTGATGCTGTCGGCGGGCACCTACGCCGGCGGCTGGCGCATCATGCGGACGCTCGGGCGGAAGATCATCGAGCTGGACCCGCCACAGGGCTTCGCGGCCGAGGCCACCGGCGCGACGATCATGTTCGGGTCCGCGTTCGTGTTCCACGCGCCGATCTCGACGACGCACGTGATCACCTCGGCGATCATGGGCGTCGGCGCGACGAAGCGGGTGAACGCGGTGCGCTGGGGCGTCGCCAAGAACATCATCCTGGGCTGGTTCATCACGATGCCCGCGGCAGCTTTGGTGGCGGCCGCCTCGTACGGGCTCGTGTACCTGGCCTTCCTGTAGCCGCTCCGGCACGCGTCCGGCGCCGGCATCCGGAACCCGGCGCACCCGGCGCCTCGCGTCCGATGCCCGTACGGGCGAACGAACGGGCCCGCCCCCGGTAGTGGGGGGCGGGCCCGTCCGGGTCCTCGCGGTGGCACCGCCATGCAGCACCGCGAGGGGTTCGGGTCAGCCGAAGCGGCCGGAGATGTAGTCCTCGGTGGCCTGGACCGACGGGTTGGCGAAGATGCGCTCCGTGTCGTCGATCTCGATCAGCCTGCCCGGCTGGCCGACGGCCGCCAGGTTGAAGAACGCCGTGCGGTCCGAGACGCGCGCGGCCTGCTGCATGTTGTGCGTCACGATGACGATCGTGAACTGCTCCTTGAGCTCACCGATCAGGTCCTCGATGGCGAGGGTGGAGATCGGGTCCAGGGCGGAGCAGGGCTCGTCCATCAGGAGCACCTTCGGCTCGACCGCGATCGCGCGGGCGATGCACAGCCGCTGCTGCTGGCCGCCGGAGAGGCCCGAGCCGGGCTTGTTCAGGCGGTCCTTGACCTCGTTCCAGAGGTTGGCGCCCTTGAGGGACTTCTCGACGACGTCGTCCAGCTCGGACTTCTTGTACTTGCCGTTCAGGCGCAGACCGGCCGCCACGTTGTCGTACACCGACATGGTGGGGAACGGGTTGGGGCGCTGGAAGACCATGCCGATCTCGCGGCGCACGGAGACCGGGTCGATGCCGGCGCCGTAGAGGTCCTCGTCGTCGAGCATGACCTTGCCCTCGACGCGGCCGCCGGGCGTGACCTCGTGCATGCGGTTGAGCGTGCGCAGGAAGGTCGACTTGCCGCAGCCGGACGGGCCGATGAAGGCCGTCACGGAGCGGGGCTCGACGGTCATGGAGATGTCCTCGATGGCGAGGAAGGAACCGTAGTAGGCGTTGAGGCCGCTGATGTCGATGCGCTTGGCCATGGGGATCACTGCTTCTTTCGGGGGTCGCTGACTGTTCGTCCTTCGGCCGCGTCAGCGACCTGTCTTCGGGGCCTTCCAGCGGGCGATGCCGCGGGCCGCGAGGTTGAGGACCATGATGAACGCGATGAGCGTCAGGGCCGCCGCCCAGGCACGGTCGTAGGCCGGCTCGGAGCCGTTGTTGTACTGCAGGTAGATGTACATCGGCAGCGAGGCCTGGGGGCCGTCGAAGGGGTTGGCGTTGATGGTGGCCGTGCCCCAGACCAGCAGCAGCACGGGAGCGGTCTCGCCGGTGATGCGGGCGATGGCCAGCATGACGCCGTTGACGATGCCGCCGATGGACGTCGGCAGGACGACCTTCAGGATGGTGCGCCACTTGGGGATGCCGAGCGCGAGGGAGGCCTCGCGCAGCTCGTTCGGGACGAGCTTGAGCATCTCCTCCGTGGAGCGGACGACGATCGGGATCATGAGGATGCTCAGGGCGAGCGAGCCGGCGAAGCCGGAGTAGCCCATGTCCAGCATGATGATCCACAGGCTGAGGATGAACAGGCCCGCGACGATGGACGGGATGCCCGTCATGACGTCGACGAAGAAGGTGACGGCCTGGGCGAGCCTGCCCCGCCCGTACTCGACCAGGTAGATCGCGGTCAGGATGCCGAGCGGGACCGAGATCAGGGCGGCGATGCCGACCTGCTCCAGGGTGCCGAGCAGGGCGTGGTAGATGCCGCCGCCCGGTTCGGCGTCGGCGACGACGCCCATGGAGTGGGTGAGGAAGTAGCCGTCGAGGACCTTCACGCCCTGCTTGACCGTCTCCCAGATGAGGGAGGCCAGCGGGATGACGGCCAGCAGGAAGGCGACCCAGACCAGGCTGGTCGCGGTGCGGTCCTTCGCCTGGCGCTTGCCCTCGACCGCCGAGGCGACGGCGTAGGAGCCGAGGATGAACAGGACCGCGGCGATCAGCGCCCACTGGATGTCGCTGTGCAGGCCGGCCAGGCCGCTGATGCCGAAGCCCAGGGCGGTGGAGGCGGCCGCGGCGGCCCAGGGGAACCACTTGGGGAGCCGGGCGCCGCGCAGGGAGTTCGCGGACGTGGGGGTGAGGGTTGCGTGGCTCATGCGTTGGCCCCCGAGTACTCCTTGCGGCGGGCGATGATCAGACGGGCGCTGCCGTTGACCAGCAGGGTGATCACGAAGAGCACCAGGCCGGACGCGATCAGCGCGTCCCGGCCCAGCGGGTTGGCCTCGTTGAACTTGCTGGCGATGTTCTGCGCGAACGTGCCGCCGCCCGGGTCGAGCAGGCTGGCGTTGATGTCGAAGACCGGCGAGAGCACCATGGCCACGGCCATCGTCTCGCCGAGCGCGCGGCCGAGGCCCAGCATCGAGGCGGAGATCACGCCGGAGCGGCCGAAGGGGATCACCGCCATGCGGATGACCTCCCAGCGGGTGGCGCCCAGGGCGAGCGCGGCCTCCTGGTGCATCTGCGGCGCCTGCCGGAAGACCTCACGGCTGACGCTGGTGATGATCGGCAGGATCATCAGGGCGAGCAGGATGCCGACGGTGAACAGCGAGCGCGCGACGCCGCCGTTCCACGCGAAGATGCCGGTCCAGCCGAGGTAGTCGTTCAGCCATCCGTAGAGGCCGTCCAGGTGCGGCATCAGGACGAGGGCGCCCCACAGGCCGTAGACGATGGACGGCACGGCGGCGAGCAGGTCGATCACGTAGCCGATGGGGCCGCTGAGCCTGCGCGGGGCGTAGTGCGTGATGAACAGCGCGATGCCCACCGAGACCGGAACCGCGATGATCATGGCGATGACCGAGGACACGACGGTGCCGTAGACCAGCACCGCGATGCCGAACTCCGGCGGGTTGCCGGTGGGGCTCCAGTCGAACGAGGTGAAGAAGTTGGCCTCGTTCTCGCTGAGCGCGATCACCGTGCGGTAGGTGAGGAAGGCCGCGATCGCGGCC
>NZ_LIRG01000164.1 GCF_001419695.1 Streptomyces prasinopilosus | reverse complement strand
GCGCGCACCGCGGTGCGCGCGGTCTCGGCCGCGGTGTTGCGCTGCTTGCGGGCCTCGGCGAGGATCTCCTGCGCCTCGCTCATCAGCTTCCTGCCCGGGTCCTCGAACGTCGGCGCCGGACACGGCGGCAGCGTGGACGGGTCACGCTTGTCGGGCGGCAGCGCGTTGTAGCGGTCGACGGCCTTGTTGTAGGTGTCGACCTTCTTGCGGTGGGCGTCGGCGGCGTCCTCGGAGGCCTTGACGCCCTCCTTCCACTTGTCGATCGCCGTCTGCGCCCGCCCCTGCGCCCAGGTGACAGTTCCGGCGAATGACTCCAGCGCGGCGGCGGCCTTCTCGCAGGCGTCGGCACCGGTGAACCACTTCGGCGGCTGGGTGCTCACCGCCCTGCGCAGCGCCTCGGCCGCCTCACCCTTCAGCTGGGAGGAGTCCAGGCCCTTGAGCCCTTCGCCGGCATCGTCGAACGCGGTCCGGAAGGCGCGGAGCTTTTCGGCGGTGGCACGGATCTTCTCCGCACTGCCGTGGACCAGCCTGGTCTTGTCCTCGGTCTGCCCGAGGTCCATCTCGTCGACCTCGGCGCCCATCCGGTTGGCCACCGAACGCGACTGCTCGCGCACCCAGTCCGCACCGGACTGCCAGCCGGCCTCGTCCAGCCGGTCCGCGGTCCAGTTGCCGGCGCCCTCGACCCGGTCACCGATCCACTCGACGCCGTCCTCGACCGCGTCCTCCACCACATCCGGCGTGACGTCCTTGATGAAGTCGCCGATTCCCACGCTCAGTTCCCCCCGCCGTCACCCGGGTCGTCCTGCCCACCCTGCTGCTGCTCCTGTCGGGCGCGTTCCTCGGGGGAGGGGCCGAACGTCTCGTCCAGCGCCCGGTTCCACTCGCCCTCGCCTATGCCCAGCCGCTCGTTGAGCCACTCCGACCGCCGGCCGCCCTGCCCCTCGGTGAGCAGCGTGCGACCGGTGTCCTTCCAGGTCTGCTCGATGTCCTCACCCGCCCGCTCGAACGACTCGCGGCTCCAGTCCGGGTTCAGGGCGTCCGGCGTGAACACCTCACCCCAGTCCTGCCGGGTGATCTCCTCCTCGGAGGCGTGCGGGTTGCCACCCATCAGGGCGTTGACCCCCACCTTCAGCGATCCCTCGACGTACTGGTCGTGCTCCCACAGGGTGCCCGCCGCCAGCCCGAGCCGGCTCGCGAGCTGACTGGCGTCGTGCACCAGGGCACGCACGCCCCACTCCCAGCGTTCGCAGAAGTCCTCGAAGTCCACCGACAGGCCGTGGTGCCCGGCCTCCATCCCGGTCATCGACAACTGGGCGAACCCCTTGCCCATCACCGAGCCGGTGGCGCCGCCCAACTCGCCCAGCCCGTCGATGGTGGCGCCCACCCCCTTGGTGAACCTCGCCACCGACGCCCGGTCGAACCCCAGATCCGCCCCGTCACTGCCCACGGCCACGCCCCTCCTCCGTCGTGCCGGTGTCGACGGCGACCTCGTCGGGCACGATCCCGGCGACCGGCGGGAAGAACATCGACCCGTCCTCGTCGGCGATGTCCACCGCCAGCCCGGCCGGCTCACCCAGGCCCGGCACGATCTCGTCCACGATGCGCGCACCCAGCAGCGCCGCGTAGTCCAACGGCCGGTCACTCATCTCGCGTTGCTCCGCGAAGCGGGCCAGCGCCGCCTCGTCCGTGAAGGCGCACACCCACCGCACCCCGCCCGCATGCGCACTCCACAGGCGGCCGTCGACGGACGGGACCAGAAGCACCGACCGCCGCATCTCACCGACCAGCGCCCGAGGATCCCCGACCCCCGCCCGCCGCTCGGCGATCCGCTCGCCCAACGCCGTCCTGGGCTGCTCCACGAAACCCTCCCCCGCCCCGGTGTCATGGGTGACTGATGGCACCGTAGATCACGACGCACCCGAAGGGCACGACGGTTCTCGTGAAACCCGACCGGGCCTTACGGAGCACCCGGCGCCGCTCCTCGTCCGTCACGGCGGCCCGGTCCCTGCGGCAGCACCGTTTGCGGGTCGGGAACGAGGGCTCGACAAGATGCACGCATGAGTTGCGAAGCCACAGCCCAACTGCAATGAATCCGCGCGCTGTCAGCCTCGTTTGTGGTCCCTCCAGCATCTGCCGTGCCGCAGAGTTGGAAGGGGCGGCGAAGAAGATCGCCGCATGCGCGGTGGACTTGGCCGCCGTCAAGGCGCCCCGCGACCCGCAGTACCCGCTGCCCCGGCCTCCGTCCCCTGCCCGCTTCGCACTGAGGAGGGGAACGGCAGAGGGCTGTTTCCAGGCGGTGGACCGCACAGGGGGAGGACGCAATCGGTAGCCAGACCGCACGGAACGGTTTCGTCGTCGTGCGCACCATCCTGCACTTCACCGGGAAGTGATCGGCCCGTGAGGGGGAGAGCGGGGTCAGAGCCGGCCCTCACTCCGATGTGCCGACCCCTGACGCCCTTCCCGCTCCAGGTCACCCGCACGGTTGCCAGTGACGCCAGGTAACCTCGAGCACATCGTCGACGCGGCCCGACGGGCTTCCGCTCCACCCCGGTGGAGTCTCGAAGGACACGCCCCCACCCGCACGAGTCATTTCGTGCTGCCTGGGGGAAGTCCTTGCTGTTCCGCGAGTCCGCGAACTCGATCGCCGCGAGGGCGCTCGACAGTTCGCTGTACCTGCACCTGACTGAGCGATTCGTCCACATGCACGGCTACCGGCCCGGTGCCGCAGAGGTCCGCTCCTGGGAGCGGAGCATCCCCGCCCTGACGGCGGCCCTCAACGACGCGGGGCTCGGCGAGGTCGAGGTCATGCTCGAGTACGCGCTCCCACTGAACAGCAAGCGCGCCGACGCCGTGCTCGCCGGGGTGCACCCGACCACGGGCGAGCCGTCGTACGTCGTCGTCGAGCTGAAGCAGTGGAGCCAGGCGGAGCCGGACGAGGACGATCCGGTGTTGTGCCGGATCGACGCCTACACGCATCCGGTCCTCAATCCGATCGAGCAGGTGCGCCGTTACTGCGAGTACCTCGTCAATTTCAACGGTGCGGTCGCCGAGCATCCGGATCGCGTCAGTGGCGTGGCGTTCCTGCACAACGCGACCGAGTTCGGTGTGAGTGGACTGCGAGCGGTCGAGCTCGACGAGCGCGGCCAGTTGTTCACGGGCGAGCGGCGCGGCGAGTTCATCGACCACCTCCGCACCCGGCTCAGCGGCCGGCACCCGGGAGCCCGGGCCGCCGACGAACTCCAGGCGGGCAGGACGGTGCCGTCCAAGCAGCTCATGTCGGTGGCGGCCCAGGAGGTCCGCGAGCGCGAGCAGTTCGTCCTCCTGGACGAACAGCAGGTCGCGTACCGCATGGTGCTCAACGCCGTACGCAGGGCGAAGCAGTCCGATCACAAGGAAGTCGTGATCATCACCGGCGGCCCCGGCACCGGCAAGAGCGTCATCGCGCTCTCCCTGCTCGGCGAGCTGTACCGTCAGGGAGTTCCCGCCCTGCACGCCACCGGCTCCCAGTCGTTCACCAAGACGATGCGCAAGGTCGCGGGCACCCGCAAGCGCGAGGTGCAGGAGCTCTTCAAGTACTTCAACAGCTTCATGACGACCGAGAAGAACACTCTCGACGTCCTGATCTGCGACGAGGCCCACCGCATCCGCGAGACCTCCGCCCATCGCTACACACCGGCAGCCCACCGCACGGGCAAGCGGCAGATAGAGGAACTCATCGATGTCGCCCGCGTCCCCGTCTTCCTCCTCGACGAGCACCAGGTGGTGCGCCCGGGGGAGAGGGGAACGGTGCAGGAGATAAAGGCGGCCGCGGCGGCCAAGGGCCTGGAGTGCCGGGTGGTGCCGTTGGAGAGCCAGTTCCGCTGCGGCGGCAGCGACGCCTA
This sequence comes from Streptomyces prasinopilosus, assembly GCF_001419695.1. GTDB lineage: Bacteria > Actinomycetota > Actinomycetes > Streptomycetales > Streptomycetaceae > Streptomyces > Streptomyces prasinopilosus. The sequence continues at coordinate 11,131 of NZ_LIRG01000164.1, read as the reverse complement.
CCTGCGCTGGGTCGTCCGGCTTCTCGGCCTCGAACCCGGCGGCGCGGTCGTCTGGGAGCCCGACGACCGCATGAGACTGCTCGTCGCCGACAGCCCTCAGGAGATGGAGGCCTTCCTCGAAGCCCGCCGAAGCGAGGGCTACGGCGCTCGCATGTCCGCGGGCTACTGCTGGCACTGGTCTCCGGAACCGAAGCCCGGTGACCCGCTTCCGGCCGACGTCGTCATCGGTGACTGGTCCCGCCCCTGGAACCTGCGAGGCGAACGCTCCGTCTCCGGTGCGCCTCCGTCCGCCCTGTGGGCCACCGATCCGGCCGGGTTCGGCCAGGTCGGCTGTGTCTACACGGCCCAGGGCTTCGAGTACGACTGGTCCGGTGTCATCATCGGCCCCGACCTGCTCTGGCGCGGCGACCGCTGGGTCACGGACCGTACGGCGTCGAAGGACCCGGTCTTCAAGAGGTCGACCCCGGACGACGACGTCGACCGGCTGATCCGCAACACCTACAAGGTGCTCCTGACCCGGGGCATGGTCGGCACGATCGTGTACTCGACGGACCCGGAGACGCGGGAGAAGCTGCGGGAGCTGGCGGGCGGCCGGCTGGAGCGGCGAGCTGCCACGGTGTGACGGAGGGCAGGTCCTCGCCACGGAGCGCACGATCCGGCCATGATGCCTACGCTTCGCGTCGATCACCGCGTCGTCGCCGTCCGTAGGGCGGTCGGTCTCCCTAGGATCCCGAGTACTGATTGCGGCCCGACGGGCTTCCTCACGAGAGGACACGCCCCCACCCGCACGAGTCACTCGTGCTCTGGGGGACCCACCTCGTGTCCATGCTCCTGTTGAGGCTGGCAGCGCAGGATCTGCTGACCTTGAACTCAAGGCGCCGTATGGTGCCGCACCTGGCCGCCAGATGGCGGCACTTCCGGGGCGCCGACGCCTCGCTGTCGGAACGTTCCGCGTGGGCCGAGAGCCTCGTGAGCCTCGCGCGAGACCTGGTCGCCGCCGGGCGCGGGAACGTGGAGATGATCGTCGAGTGCGCCGCCACCCTCGACGAGGCCGACCGTCCCGGCGACCCCAGGCTCATCGACGTCGTCCTCGTGGGCCATCATCCGGAAGAGAGGGGACTGTCCGTCCAACTGGTCGAGCTGAAGCGCTGGTCGACGGTCACCCGAGTGGAACGGGCCACCGCGGAGCTGGTCCACGTACCGGGAATGGGCAGGAAGAAGCACCCCGCCCTGCAGTTGCGCGAGTACTACGAGGCGTTCACGGGCGGCAGGGGACCGCTGCACGGACTGGACTTCGAGTGCGGCGGGTTCGCCTACCTGCACAACGCCACCGACGCCTCCGTCCGGCCCCTGATCGACGTGGACGCCCCGACCGGCGCCTACGCCCGCGTCTACACGAACGACCGGCGCGAACAGTTGATCTCCGACCTCCGTAAGCACTTCGCCGCCGAAGGCGGCGCGTCCGCGGCCGAGTTACTGCTGCAGAACATGGGCTTACGCAACACGCCCCTGCTCGACGCCATGATCCGCTCTCGCGGAGAAGACACGGTGTTCACCCTGCGCGGCCGACAGAAGAGGGTCGCCGACGACATCCTGGACACCGCTTCGAAGGTCCTCCCGGATCCGTGGCGTCCCGCACTCGTGCCCGACGAACGTCGCGTGGTCTTCCTGGTCACGGGCGGTGCCGGTACCGGGAAGAGCGCCATCGGCCTCCAGATCAAGGCGGAGCTGGAGGCCGGCGGCCGCACTGTCAAGTACGCCAGCGGCAGCAGAGCCTTCAACGGTGCCATCCAGGAGCACGTCGGTTACGGGGACCGGGAGTTCAGGGAGACCTTCACCTACTTCAGCAACTTCGTCACCCCGCCGGACCCGCCGCTGGACGTGCTGATCTGCGACGAGGCGCACCGCCTGCGGGACCGTTCGACCAATCGCTTCTGGAAGCCCGAGCACCAGGGCACCAAGCCCCAGGTCGACGAGCTTCTCGACGCCTCCCGTCTGACGGTGTTCTTCCTCGACGAGGGGCAGTCCGTGCGGCCGAACGAGGTCGGCACCGTCGAACTGATCGAGAACGCGGCGCAACGGTACGGCGCCGCTCTCGTCCGGTACCGACTCCGGGAGCAGTTCCGCTGTGGTGGCAGCGACGCCTACATCCGCTGGGTGCGCGCCGTGCTCGGGGTGGCGGAGGAGGAACCGGAGCAGTGGACGCCGGACGGACTGATGCACGTGGAGGTGGCGGACAGCCCGGAGGAACTCGAACGGATCATCCGCACCGAAGCGCTGGCCGGGGCGTCCGCCCGTCTCGTCGCGGGGTACTGCTGGCCCTGGACGAAGCCGATCGGCAAGGAGAGGCGGCTGGAGGCCGACGTGCGGATCGGGGACTGGCACCGACCGTGGAACGCGGACAGCGACGCGGTCTGCGAGAACGGGGCGCCGCCGTCCAAGATCTGGTCCGTGCACGAGAAAGGGCTTGATCAGATCGGTTGTGTGTACACGGCTCAGGGTCTCGAGTGGGACTGGTGCGGTGTGATCCTGGGTGAGGACATGGTGCGCCGGGACGGCCGGTGGGTGTTCCGCCGGGGCAAGGAGCGCAAGGATCCGGAGTCCGGCGTCAAGCGCGTCGCCGTCCCCGGCTCGTTCGACCCCAAGGTGAAGGCGGGCAGCGTCGGCGAGCAGGAGTTCGCCCGGCTGGTCCGCCACGCCTACCACGTGCTGATGACCCGGGCGAGCCGGGCAACGGTGCTCTACTCCACGGACGAGGAGACCCGGAACTACCTGAAGGACATGGTCGGCGGGATCCAGGTGCACGGGCTGCGCCCCACTTGGGAGAACCTGCCGGAGGAGGCACGCGTGCCGCACCTGCCCCGGCCGAGTCGAGGGCGGCGCTCCCGCAGGAAGCGCCAGAGCACGGGCCCGCACTCGCCCGACCTGTCCCTGTTCTGACGCGGACCGCTCGCATGCGGAGTGGCGGGCTCTCCGGGCCCGCCACAGGCCTGCGTCAGAAGAGCAGGCGCGCTGCCGCCGCCAGGGCCGCCACCACGAGTTGGGTGGCGACACCCGCGGCGACGTCGACCAGGATCTCGCGAAGCCGGTGACGACGTGCAGGCTTGTACTCAACGGGGTTCATGGATGTCCACTCCTTGGCGTGAGCTGGGAATGGCAGGGACCGCCCTACCGGGCATCCGCACTCACGCCGCGTGCGCAGCACGCAGCGGAAACCACTCGTCAGTCACGGCCGGGGGCCGGCACCTGAACACCGCCGACGTACCCTCCGGGAAGGTGCGCAGCGGTGAACAACATTAGTGCAGTACCAAGTTGTGTCTATTCATTTTCGGTTGCAGGCGGTCATGCTGTCACCGGTCCCGGGGCAGTCGACGTGCCGCCTGCTCGCAGCTCTCTGATGCGGCATCGACACATTGTTTCCTTCGCCGTGGGCCCTACGCGTGCCCAGTTGGGCCCCCGTCGGCGCCCCCGTGACGACCGTCGGCGGACGGCCCGCGCAGTGCTACACGGGCAGGGACGGGCAGGCCCGGTAGGGCTACGACTCCGGATGACTGGTGAACGCCGTCGGGGAGGCACCCCCGACGGCGTCTCAGGACACGAACTCCCGCATCACCTCGGCGAAGGTCGTCGGCTCGTCGATCAGGTGATGGGGAGGCGGCTTCTCGTCGAAGCGGGCGATCCGGTCGCGCATGTCCTTCACTCGCTTCAGCAGGCCGACGAACCGCTCCCGGGGCATGTTCGGCCACTTCAACGCCTCCCGGTCGCGGTCGGCTTGCTCGGCGAAGGACTGCTTCGTCTGATACGCGACACCTCGACATGCGAGCCCGGCAGTCCCCCACCCGTGCGGAGCGCGGTGCGTGCGCGGGCAAGGGGGTCAGATCGGTGTAACCGTCTGCAACGAGCGCAAATGCGACGCCCTCGAGTGAGGGCGCGGGAGGGTGCGGGCGCCACCGGCGGTCGGGGTGTGCCGCTCTGGTCGATCAGGTCGCTGTGCTGGCAGGAGGGCGGGTTCGCCCCGTCGGTCATGTGCCATGGGCGGTTACCGCCGTTCGGACTGTCTCAATCGTGTTGATCATCATGCTGTGGCGTTCGTTCGCTTGAGTTACGTTCTTTGCGTGATCGACTCTCAACTCCCCAGTGAGTACAGCCGTTCGTCCGCGCTCCGGACCGTCCTCTTCGGCGCGCGGGCTGAGCAGTTCCATGGACCATGGCGCGAGCTGTTCGGCTCTGCCCCCTTCGCCTTCCAAGAAGGGCTGACGCACCGAGAGCGCACCGAACTGTCCTACCGGCGGCTCCACTTGGTCAATGACGCCGTTCCCGATGTTCGGGCTCTGGTTACCGACGCCGCTTCCCTGACCGCGTTGCACGAATGGGCGGGGGCCGCCGATGCCGGCATGGCGACGATCGCGAGCATCCACTTCAACCTGTTCCTCGGCAGCCTCCTGGATCACGACCACGAGGACCGGGACCTGGCGCCCTACTTCCGGATGGAGCGGCTGGGGACCTTCCTGTGCACCGAGCAGGCGCACGGCAACGACGCTGCGCAGATGGAAACCACCGCCACGTTCGATCGGGCGTCAGGCGGCTTCGTGCTCGACACCCCGTCCGACGGCGCCCGGAAGTTCATGCCCAACACGAGCTCCGTAGGGGGTGCGAAGGACGCACTCGTCGCGGCCCGGCTGATCGTCGACGGGGAGGACAGGGGCGTGTTCCTGTTCCTGACCCCTCTCAGCGACGAGAGCGGGCGGCATTTGCCGGGTGTCGAGGTCTGGGACCTGCCCCAGACCGGAAGCGCTCCCGTGGACCACTGCGCCACGGCGTTCCACCGCGTGCCCCTGCCGTTCACCGCCATGCTGCAGGGGGAGCACGGGCGACTCGACCCGGACGGCCGGTTCGTCAGCTCCCTGGGCAACAGCCGCAAACGGTTCCTCCATTCCATCGGGCGTGTGACCATGGGCAAGCTCTGCATGAGCGCCTACAGCCTGGGAGTGACACGGCACGCCCTGGGCATCGCCGTGCGGCACGCCCACAACCGGCAGACAGCGGGAATGACCAAGGGGCAGCGGGTGCCTTTGATGTCGCACCGGAGCCACCACACACCGCTCCTGGACGCCCTCGCCTCGACTTACGCGGCCACGTTGCTGCACCGGTCCGTCGTCCGGCAGTGGAGCCGGTCCACGGAGGCCGACCGCGAGGACTGCGAACGGCTGATAGCCGTCGCCAAGGGATGGATCACCTGGCGGGCCCGGGACGTCATGACGGAGTGCCGCGAGAGGTGTGGTGCGCAAGGGCTCGCGCTGGCCAACGGCATAACGTTCCAGCTGGCCGCCAACGAGGGAACGATCACCGCGGAGGGAGACAACCTCGTCATCTGGACCAAGGCGGCAGGGGAGATGCTCCTGGGGGGCCTCACCCCGAAACCGGCCAGTGAGACACCGCCGGAAGAGCGCTCGCTGCGCGATCCGCAGCACCTGCAGGACCTCCTGGCGGACGTGGAGCGAATATGGCACGAGCGGGCGCGTACGCGGCTGCGCACCAAGGGAGCCCGCTCACCCCTGGAGCGATGGAACACAACGGTCACCCCGGCCCTGAAGCTCGTCGACGCGCATGCCCATCGCCTGGCCGCCGAGGCTCTGCTCGGCGCTTCCGCCCAAGCCGCATCAGCACATGCCCGGTCGCTGCTCGTGGACCTGCACGGCCTCTTCGCCCTCAGGGGAGTGGCTGCCCACAGCGGCGACTTGCTGGCGCAAGGGCGTCTCACCGCGGATCAGGTCCTGGATCTGCCGGACGTCATCGAGAGTGTCATCACGGACCTCGCACCTCACGCGCTGGAGATGGTCGAGGCGTTCTCCGTGCCGCACGAGCTTCTGGACCGTCACCCCATACTGCGCGTGGACGGTTCGAGCAGTCTCGCGCCGGCCCTGCCATGACCTCTGCGTACCCGACGGACCTCGTCGCGGCTGGTTGAAACAAGGTCCCTCGTCGTCGACGGAGTCCGTGGGGCGGTCGCCGTACGTGCCTGACGTCCTCTCGGACATGAGTGAGGCACGTACGGCGGCCGGCGCTTGCCGCACGCCTCGGCGCATCCCGGGACAACGCGCGGGCGGGCCCTCCGGGCGCCGGGTTCAGGAGTACAGCGCGCGGTGGGATGCGTAGGTGAACCCGTCACCGGCGCTCAAGGCGTACACGACGCGTCCGCAGAAGTCCTGGTACGCGGCTTCCTGCGCCGCATCCAGGGTGAGGGCCGGCGCCCGCCCCGTCCGCGCTTCACGCCCGACGGCCTCGAGCAGGCCGGGCGGCGCCCTGAACTCCATCACGTCCAGGACGCGTCCGAAGGTGTCGACGAGACACGGCACCTGCGTCTCCTCCGCCAGCTCGCCGAGCACCTCGGTGAGCCGGCCGGTTCCCTGCTCCGCCCGAGCGAGCATGGTGTGGCAGGCCCGCAGGGTGTGCAGATGCCCCGCCGGAACGTCCACGGAGTACAGGGACGTCAGCTTTCGGCCCCGTGAGTCGTGCAGGGCGTAGTCTTCCCGGCTCTCCTGCCCTCGGGCCGCCGGGACCAAGGCCTGCCACTGGAGCTGAGACGGGAAACACTGCTGAATCTCGCCCCACTTGTCATAGGCGGTGCGGATCAACAGCTCCTGTCCCTCACTCAGGTCGTTCCGGTAGAAGTAATACAGGTTGTGCAGCAAAGGCTGTTCGATCCCGATGAACATACCGAGGAACACCGGATCGTCCGGGACCAGGAACCGCATCGACATCCTCCTTCCTGGCATGGGTGGCACTACTGGGCGGCGGGCTGGGAGAGGAGGGGCTGGAAGCCCGGTCCGGCGGCACGGGCAGCGATGAACCGAGCCGGTTCCTCACCGTGCGCCGGACGGCGCAGGGGGGCGCCCGGTCGTGCAGGCCCCGACTCGGCTCGGCAGTGATCTGCCGCAGATCCGGGTCACGGACGGCGTCCGCGTGCGGTACCCGCACCGGCGCCGCAGCCGACCCCGGGTACGCGGCGCGCACGGCGCCGCTCTTCCCGTCCTTGACGGCCCGGGCGACGGCGGTCCCCGCTGCCCTCGGCCTCGGCGGGAACGAGGCACTGACGGCCGGTCGACCACTGGTCGGCCGGCACCCGTTTGCGGGCCGGATCGGCCATGTCGCTCCCCGCTTCCGTGGACGGCTCGGACCCCGGCCGTCGTCGAACGACGGCGAGCTCGAACGGTCGGCCGTCACCGCTGTTCAGGAGATCAGCGTAGACCTCCGCCGGGCGTCGCCCCGACCGAGCCCACACCCGCTGGACGCCCGAGCCGGGCCGCTGGTTTCCCCCGGCATGAGCCCTGACCCACGGGGAGAACCCGCAGGCCCCACGCGACCGGGGTTTCCCCGTCACGCGGCGGCCGCTCCGCGGCCCCGGACGCCGGCCTCGACCGTCGTGAAAAGCCGTGGCTCCGTCCGCCCGCCCCTCCCTGCACTCGGCCACGAGCAGGCGCCGCCGCGCTGTGAGGTCGCGCGTTCGAGACCGTGAGGGGAGTCGGCCATGCGTGACCACACCGCCGCAGCCGCTCTCCCGACCCGGTCCGTCCGCTCCGAGGTGCTCCTCGTGCCCTCAGCCGTCCGGTGCCCGCTGCGCGGCCGGTACCGGATGCCGTGACGAGACCGAATCGCTGACGGCCATTCGATTCTGTTTGCGGTGACGGGTCTTGACGCCCATATGTCCCCGCCGCCCGACCGCAGGTCCCGTCCGGGAATCGCGCCGCCCCGTCACAGAGCACCGAAAGGCCACGGGCCGTGCGCGACCCGATGCACACCGACTCCCCGCACACCGACTCCCCGCACACCGACCCCCTCGCCGCCGTCCGCAACCTCGGGATCCTCGCCCACGTCGACGCCGGCAAGACCACCGTCACCGAGCGGATCCCGTACGCGACCGGCACCACGCACCAGCGCGGCAAGGTCCACGACGGCTCCACCGTCACCGACTTCGATCCGCAGGAGCGGGACCGGGGCGTCACGATCTTCGCCGCCGCCGCCAGCCGCACCTGGGACGGGCACCGGATCAACCTGATCGGCGCCCCCGGGCACGTCGACTTCGCCGACGAGGTCGAGCGCTCGCTACGGGTCCTCGACGGCGCGGTCGCGGTGTTCTACGCGGTCGCGGGCGTGGAGCCGCAGAGCGAGTCGGTGTGGCGGCAGGCCGACCGGCACGGCGTACCGCGCATCGCGTTCGTCACCAAGATGGACCGGGCCGGTGCCGGACTGGACGCCGCCGTCGCCTCGATCCGCGCACGACTGCACCCGGTGCCGCCGGTCGTGCAGCTGCCCGTCGGCGCCGAGGACGCCTTCACCGGCGTCGTCGACCCGATGCGCCTGCGGGCCCTGACCCGGACCGACGGTGACGCCGCCGAGGCCGACGGGGCCACCGGGGCCGCTCACGAGGGTCCCGTCCCGGACGGTCTGCGACAGGAGGCGCACCACCGGCGCCGGCTCCTCGAGGAAGCCGTCGCCGAGCTGCACCCGGGAGCGCTGGAGGAGTTCTGCGCCACGGGAACGCTCGGCGCAGGCACCCTCGCCGCCGCCCCGCGCGACCTGACCCGCAGCGGTGAGGGAGTCGTCGTGCTGTGCGGCTCGTCGAGGAGGCGCCCTCACTGGCGGCGCGGACCGGCCGGGAGACCGGCCGGACGGTGCTGTCCGGCACGGGGGAACCGCATCTGGAGGTCGCGGTGGAGAGGATCCGGCGCGAGCAGGGGCCGGCCGTCGGCGTGGGCCGTCCCCGGGTCGGCTACCGGGAGACCGTCGGGCGCGGGGCGTCCGGCTTCGTGTACCGGCACGTCGAACAGGACGGCGGGGTGGGACAGTTCGCCCACGTCGTGCTCGACGTCGAACCGCTGGGCACCGCCGGTTCCGCGGAGTCCGGTTCCGGGTTCGCGTTCTGCTCGGCCGTCACCGGCGGGCGCGTGCCGCAGGAGTACGTCCGCGCGGTCGAGGCCGGCTGCCGGGACGCCCTGGCCGAGGGACCGTCGGACGGTCATCCGGTGACCGGTCCGCGCGTCACGCTCACCGACGGGGCCACCCATGTGAAGGACTCGTTGGAGGCCGCGTTCCACACGGCCGGCCGGCTCGGTCTGCGGGACGCCCCGCGGGCCTGTGCGACGGTGCTGCTGGAACCGGTGGCCGAGGTCACCGTCACCGTGCCCAAGGACGCGGTGGGCGGCTCGGTGATCCGGCCGCCCGTCGCGGCCGGGTGACCGGTTCGGACACCCGGACGGGCGGCGCGGCCGGCACCGCGACGGTCACCGCCACCGTGCCGCCGGCCGAACGGTTCGGCTGCGCGACCCGGTTGCGCAGCCGGACGCGGGGCTGCGGCACCTTCACCGCCCGGCCCACCGGGTACGCGCCGGCACCGGAGCCCGCCCCGCCTCCGTGCGGTAGCCGGTACGCGGGAACGGCGGTCCCTCCCGGTCACCCGCCCCGGGAAGGACCGCCACCGGCGTCGCATCGGTGCCCGCCGTGACCGTCGGCGTCGGTCGTGGCGGGCGCCGGACGCCGGGATCAGGGGTAGGACACGACCTTCGACGGAACGGTGTTCGTGCCCGAGGTGGGCGCGCCGGTGTCGTTGATGACGCACTCGTACTGCCCGTTGCCGCTGAGCGACACGACCAGCAGGTGGTGGAAGCGGACCCCCGGACGGTTCGGGGCGGCGAAGCCGTGGTGCTGCACGATCGTCGGGTTGACGTTGTAGTAGCAGTAACTCCCCATGCCCCAGCCCTCGTGGGTGGTGACCCGGTCGCCGACCTTGTACGCGGCGTAGCCCTTGATCGAGCCGTTCTGGATGGCGGCCTGGTTCGGGGCGTCGTACGCCTTCTCGTTCTGGAAGAAGATCGTGCGCCCGCGTTCGCCGTTCCACTGCACGTCGTACTTGTTGAAGTGTTCCACGAACAGGCCGGTCGCCAGGACGTCGTGGCCGTTGACGACGACGCCGTAGTCACAGCGGTTGGTCTCCCAGCCGACGCCCTCGCCGTGGTCGGCACGCCAGACCCAGGTGTGGTCGACGATGGTGTGCCGGGCGTTGATCACCATGCTGGTGGTCGCCTTGCCGGGACCCGCGCCGCCGATCCGGATGAACACGTCCTGGACGGTGATCGGGTCGGCGGAGTGGTCGCGGGAGGAGCCGCTCGGGCCGATCTCCACCAGGGTGGGGGAGTTGACCGGTCCGGCGTCGACGAGGAAGCCCGCCAGGCGTACGCCGTCGACGTCGGCCACCTGGAGGGCAGTGGCGCCGTTGTCCGGGATCAGGGTGGCGTAGCCGAGACCGAGGACGACCGTGCCCGCCCGCTTGACGCGGATCGGCTGGTCGACGCGGTAGATGCCCGGTGTCAGCAGCAGGTTGAGGCCCTGGTCGAGTGCCTGGTTGAGGGTGGCCGCGGAGTCGCCGGGCCTCGCCACGTAGAACCGGTCCAGGGACAGGGAAGTACCGCGCGGGGTGCCGTTGCCCCAGGTGACGCCGCGTGCGTCGCGGCGCAGTGCGGGCAGGAACACCCGGTAGTCGGCGCCGTCCAGGTACAGGAACGGCTTCTCGCGGGAGATCGGCGTCCGGTCGAGCGTGGTGTAGGGCGGTTCCGGGAAGCTCTGCGCGGGGGCGCCCTGGACACCCGAGAACACCATGTTCCACACGGCGTTGGTCCATCCGCCGACCGAGCTGTCCCGGGTGTACCACTGCTGCTGCGAATAGGGGCCGACCTCGCCGTCGATCCGGCTGTCGGCGATGTAACCGCCGCTGGCCCAGCCGTAGCCGGCGGGCGCCAGGTTGAGGCCGCCGCGTATGTGCATCCGGCGGAACGGGGCGGCCTGGGCGACCGCCCAGCGGTTGGTGCCGTTGACCGGGACGAGGGCCAGGTTCTCCGCCGAACGCCAGAAGTTCTGCGTGGCGTTGCCCTGGAACCAGCCCGCGTCGACCGTCACGTCACCGTGGATGGTGGTGTCGTCGGGGGAGAGCCCGAGACCCGAGATCGAGGTGTAGAAGCCCAGTTGGGCGTTGAGCCCGTGGTAGGCGCCCGGCTTGAAGAAGAACTGGTAGCGGCCCGGGCCGAACTGGTCCGACTCCTGTCGGGCGAACACCTCGTCCAGCTTCGCCTGGATGCCC
>NZ_LIRG01000163.1 GCF_001419695.1 Streptomyces prasinopilosus | reverse complement strand
CGACGTGGGCGGGGCCGGGGGCAGCCGCTTCTCCGAGGCGGCGTCCGTGACCTCGACGCGCACCAGGCTCGCGGTCGTGTCGAGGGCGAGCCGCAGACGGAAGTCGCGGCCGGGAGTCCGGCCGTGCCGTACGGCGTTCGCCGCGAGTTCACCGACGACCAGGGCGACCGCGCACGACGCGTCCGACTCCGGCGGGTGACCCCACTCCCCCATGCGCCGGACGGCCAGACGCCGGGCGAGCTGCGCACCTCGCGGCGAGGAGACGAACTGCCCGGACCAGGAGGGGGGTTCGTGTGCGGCGCCGTCGAGCGCGGCGGAGGCCGCGCTGCTGGTCCGGCGCGGCCCCTCTCCCGGGGTTGTCGTTCCTGTCGGCACGGCTTGTCCGTCCTTGTCCGTCGAGCTGAGACGTCTCACGGTGCACGTGATGCGTCACGTTCCGTGAACAAGGGTCGTCCGATCGCCTTACGCTCGAAAGGTGACATCGCATTACCTTTCAGGCGGTAAGGAACGGAAGTGACGCTTTGGCCAACAGAATTGATCCGAGTACGTCGATGGCGGCGCTGTTCGGCGCCCGGGTACGCCGGCTCCGTACGGCGGCCGGGCTGACCCAGGCCGAACTCGGCGCCAGGACGCACGTGGTGGGCACGCGGATCACACAGATCGAGCGGGCATCGGGAGCGAAGCCGACGCTGGAGCTGGCGCGTGCACTGGACGCGGTTCTCGGTGCGGACGACCTGCTCGTCGAGCTGTGGCCCTACGTGTACCGGGAGGCGTTTCCGGACTGGTCGCGGAGGTTCATGGAGTACTCGGGGCAGGCGGTGGCCGTGCACGAGTACGCGGCTCATGTGGTGCCGGGTCTGCTGCAGACGGAGGACTACGCGCGGGCCGTGCTGAGTGTCGGCCGGACGCTGGGCGGCGAAGAGCAACTGGAGGAGCGGGTCGCCCTTCGGCTGGGACGGCAGGAGCGCCTCCGTACACCCCACCGTCCCGAACTGTGGGTGGTCCTCGACGAGGCGGTGCNNTGCTCACCCTGCCGGACGGTTCGGAGACCGCCTACACGGAGGGCGCGCACTACGGCCAACTCATCGAGGATCCAGGGGAAGTCAGGAGTTTCGCGCTGACCTACGATCGGCTGCGGGCGGCAGCTCTGCCCCCGCTCATGTCCCTCGACATGATCCGATCCGTGATGGAGGACAACCACCGTGGCGCGAAGGTCCCATCCCGATCCGACCGGCGCCGTCTGGCGCAGGAGCAGCTACAGCAATCAGGAGGGCGGCAACTGCGTGGAGGTGGCCGACGGGTTTCGAACCGTCGTGCCCGTCCGTGACAGCAAGACCGCCCCGCACGGCCCGGCACTGAGCTTCGCAGCCGCTACCTGGGTCGCCTTCGTGAGCGAGGTGAAGGGCGGCGGGCAGCGCCGTTCCTGAGGCGGCCGGGTTCCGGTCGTCGTCCGTCCGCCGGGGTCGCCGGGTCCTCGTCCGCGAGGGTCCGGCGGGCCGCTGACCTCCTGAAAGAACCGGGGAAAAGAAC
>NZ_LIRG01000162.1 GCF_001419695.1 Streptomyces prasinopilosus | reverse complement strand
GGGCCGGAGCCCGCCCGGGGCGCTCCGCCGTGCGGCGGATCCCGGCGGAGGACCGCCGCGGTGGCACGGATCCGCGTCCACCCCTGCGCTGACGGATGTTCAGCCGTCCGGCGGGCTCCGCCCCGGCCGCTCCCCGCCCGTCGTACAGGGTGCCGGACAGGCCCGCCCCGACCTACACTGACAGCCCCACGACGTGCCGGTTGACCTGCTGCAACACGCCGCTGGGCCCGTCCGACGGAGCCGAGGAGCGCGCCCTTGTTCTACTACCTGCTGAAATACGTACTTCTGGGCCCGCTGCTGAGACTGGTCTTCCGGCCTCGAATAGAGGGTCTGGAGCATGTGCCGTCGTCCGGGGCGGCCATCGTCGCCGGCAACCACCTGTCGTTCTCGGACCACTTCCTGATGCCCGCGATCCTCAAGCGGCGCATCACGTTCCTCGCCAAGGCCGAGTACTTCACCGGCCCGGGCCTCAAGGGCCGGCTGACGGCGTTCTTCTTCCACAGCGCGGGGCAGATCCCGGTCGACCGCTCCGGCAAGGACGCGGGCCAGGCCGCCATCCGGGAAGGCCTCGGGGTGCTGGGCGGGGGGGAGCTGCTCGGCATCTACCCGGAGGGCACGCGGTCGCACGACGGACGCCTCTACAAGGGCAAGGTCGGGGTCGCGGTGATGGCCCTCAAGGCCGGTGTCCCGGTGATCCCGTGCGCGATGATCGGCACCTTCGAGGCGCAGCCGCCCGGCAAGGTCGTCCCTCACCTCCACCCCGTGGTGATCCGCTTCGGCGAACCCCTCGACTTCTCGCGCTACGAGGGCATGGAGGAGGAGCGCGCCGTGCTGCGCGCGATCACCGACGAGATCATGTACGCCATCCTGAAGCTGTCCGGACAGGAGTACGTCGACCAGTACGCGGCCGTCGCCAAGGCGGAGGAGGCCGAGCGCAGGGCGGAGGAGAAGCGCCGGCTCCCGCGGGCGCCGCGGGGCTGAACCCCCGCCGGGCCCTCGGCCCGGCGGGCGGGCGAGCGGCCCACGGGTGAGGGGCGGCCGGACGACTCCGGCCGCCCCTCACCCGTTCGTCCTCCGGACCGGCCCACCGGGGGCCGCGGGCCCCGGGCTCCGGACCGCCCTGCCGCCCCGTCGGCCGGCCGCCTACGACGTGGCCGTCCCCCGGTGTTCCGCGGCGATGCCGAAGCGCTGTTGTTCGCGGGGAGCGGACGCGGCCTCGCGGACCCCGGCCACCGTGCTGACCACCGGCTCGCCGACGGCCTCCCGGGCCTCGTCGAGCTCCTGGAGTCGGTCGAGACGGCGCAGGTCATCGGCGGAGACGAGGGCGACGAGGGGCTTTCCGTGCCGGGTCACGACGACGCGCTCACCGCCGTACACCACACGGTTGATCAGGTCGGCGAGCTCAGCCCTCGCTTGCGTCACCGGAATCTCGTAGGCCATGTCTCCATCATAACGTCACGTACGTCCTGTACATTTTTGACAGACAGCCGCCCCGCGGACAGCCCCCGTGCGGCCGGCCGCCCCGAGGAGGAGCCATGACCCGACCGTCCGCCCGCCCCACCGTGCCCGGGTCCACCGGTCGCACGACGTCCGGGCACCGGAGCACGGATCCGTACGCGAAGCTGATGGAGGAGCGGATCCTCCTCCTGGGGACGCCGATCGACGAGGCCTCCGCGAACGACCTGGTCTCCCGGTTCCTGCTCCTGGAGCACCGGGCCCCCGACCGGGCCATCGCCCTCCACGTCAACTCCCCCGGCGGCTCCTTCCACGCCATGTCCGCGGTCTACGACACCCTGCGCTTCGTCACCTGCGCGGTGGAGACGGTTTGCACGGGCCGGGCGGAAGGGACGGCCGCGCTGCTCCTGGCCGCCGGGACGCCGGGCAGGCGGTACGTCCTGCCGGGGGCGCGGCTGGTGCTCCGCCGGCCGGCGCCGCCGGAGCCGCTGGAGGGAAGCGCGAGCGAGCTGGCCGCCCGGGCGGAGGAGCTGTCGCGGATCCGGGACCGGATGGAGGAGATGCTGGTCCGGCACACCCGCCGCACCCCGGAGCAGGCGCGCTCGGACATCGAGCGCGACACCGTCCTCGACGCGCGGGCGGCGGTGGAGTACGGCCTCGCCGACCGGATCCTGACCGCACGCGAAAGCCCGCGCCCCGTCCCCGGTGCGAGGTGAGCCGCCGGTGCTGCCTCCCGAACTGCCGCCGCTGCCCGCGCTGACCCGCGCCGAGGCCGAGTTGATCGACTGTTACCTCGACGCCGTCGACCTGCTCGGCCGGATCAACCCGGCCCGCGACGGCGACACCTATCGTGGACTGCGCGCCGCACAGGCGCTGGTCACCAGGGCCGTCGCCCTGCGCGACGCGCTGGCCCTGATGCACCGGCGCGGCGAGACCGAACTCCACGCCGCCACGCTGGCCCGGGCCCTGCGGGTGCTGGACGGCGACCGGCGCACGGCCCGGGTCACGCTGCCGCCGGACCCCGGCAGTTGACGCCGCCGTACCGGTCCGGCCGGGAACGAGGTCGGCGGCATGTCCGCACCGGAGTCGAAACGGACCAAAGGGGGTACCGCCAACCGGCTTAGATACCCCCTTCTTTTCGGACCGTCCCGGTTGCGCACCGCGCGTGGCCGCGTAGCGGAACAGGTCGTCCCGATGCTGGTCCGGGCCTCCTCGGCACCGCGGACCCCGCCCCGGACACGGGGTTGTCCACTCGAACGGATGAGTGGTGAGTAACAACACAAACCCTCGGTTCAGTTGGGATTTCGGGCCGACGGTTGCCAAGATCGCTCACTGACGACAAGACCCCGCCGCCGCGGCGGGGCGATCCGGGCGGACGCCGAGTCCTGCCGCCGCCCGGATGACCGGTCGACAGGAGTGGATCGGCAGGAGTGGAGGACCCGAGCAAGACGGGTCGCCGGAACGGGAGTTCTTTTCCCGTGCCGAGCAGCCCTTGGGGTGAAGCCGCACTCGTGCGGCCGGGCAACTTCGCCAGCCCGAATCCGACAGGTCATCCTTCACAGGCGGCTGACGAAGGGTTGCGCATGACCGCGCTCAATCGTGTCCCGTCTCTCATGGCCCGGGCCGGCACGGCCTCGGCCCTCACCCTGGCCGCCGTGGGCGGCTCGATCGTCCTCCCCGGCACCGCCCCGGAGGCCGCGGCCGCGACCACGGCCACCAAGGCCCTCAAGGTCGCCGCGTCCAAGAAGGGCGCGCCCTACCGGTGGGGCGCCACCGGTCCGAGCCGCTTCGACTGCTCCGGACTGACCCTCTACTCGTTCAAGAAAGCAGGCAAGCAGCTGCCCCGTACCGCGGCCCAGCAGTACAACAAGACCCGCCACGTCTCCGCCTCGAACCGCAAGGCGGGGGACCTGGTCTTCTTCCACTCGGGATCGAACGTCTACCACGTGGGCATCTACGCGGGCCAGAACAAGCTCTGGCACGCGCCCAAGACCGGGGACGTGGTGCGCCTGCAGAAGATCTGGACCAAGAGCGTCTGGTACGGCCGGGTGAAGTGATCCGCGAGGGCGGCGGCACCCCTCTGCCGCCGCCCCGCCCAACACGCCGGGCGCCGCCCGGACCGCGCACCGGCCCGGTGCTCGCGGATCCGCGTACCGCCCGGACGGGTGAGCGGGTCCTCCTCCCGCCCTCCTCTCCGCTCGCTCTCCTGCCGGCCCCCGTTCCCTCCTCCCGCCGCGCCCCTAGGGTTCCCGGCGTCCCGCCCCGTCGACCACCGCGGCCGGCCCGGTGGTCGACGGGGCGGGCCACGGGAGGACGACGGAGACCGTCTTCCCGCCCTCCCGGGTGGGGCGGACCCTCATCCTGCCGCCGCACTCCACGGCCAGCCAGCGGATGATGACCAGCCCCCGGCCGTTGTCCTGCTGGACCGCGGCGGGGAGCCGTTTGGGGAACCCCGGGTGGCTGTCGGTGACCCCGATGCACAGCCGGTCGTCCCGGTCGAGGACGAGGTCCACGGTGAACGTGGGCGACCGTCCCAGGGTGTGCTGCACCGCGTTGGTCGCGAGTTCGGACACGATCAGCCGGACGGTTCCGGACACTTCCGCGTCCTCCGGCACACCCCACTCCGCCAGCGTGCCCACCGCGTGGGCGCGCGCCACCGAGACCGAGGCGGGATCGCTCGGCAGAGTGATGGATGCTTCCAGATGGTCTGCCATGGCGATGTCGTCCCTTTCCACGGGACCGCAGTCCGACACGGAGCGGATGATTCGAGTACGGTCCCGCACTGGTGCTTCGTCGCCAGACTGCCATCACCGCAGGCCGTCGGCGGCGTTACGGCCGAGATATGCATATATCTGTCGCTCGAAGCGGTGAACTCTACGACGGGAGACCGTATTTGGGTGGCGTCGAGGGAGTAGGGGGGAAGTCATGCAGCACGGACCCGCGGTACGCCGCCGGAAACTGGGTGCCGAACTGCGCTCGTTGCGCACGTCGGCGGGGTTCACCAGTGGTGAGGCGGCCCGGCTGGTGGGCTGGCACCAGTCGAAGGTGAGCCGCATCGAGACGGGCACGAGCGGGGTGAAACCGGCCGACGTGCGGTTACTGCTCGACGCCTACGGTCTGGACGACGTCCAGTTGCGGGAGTTGCTGCTGGTCCTGGCGGGGTCCGACGACAACGGCGGGCGGCACCACTGGTGGCACGCGTACCGCGGGGTGCTGCCGCCCACCTACCGGGACTTCATCAGCCTGGAGTCCCAGGCCAGCGCCATGCGCACCCTGGAGACCACGGTGGTCCCCGGGCTGCTGCAGACGCCCGAGTACGCGCGGGCGGTGACCGAGGCCGCCCTGGAGGGCGCGTCCGAGGAGCGGCTGGACACGCTGGTGGAGGTACGGCTGGCCCGGCAGGACGTCCTGCGGGCGGATCCGCCGCTGGAGTTGAGCGCGGTCCTCGACGAGGCGGTGCTGCGGCGACAGGTCGGCGGTCCCGGTGTCATGGCCCGGCAGCTGGAACGGCTGGTGGAGGCGGCACGCCTCCCCCAGGTGAGGCTCCAGGTACTGCCGTTCACGGCCGGGGCACACATCGGCGTCACCGGACCTTTCGTAATCTTCTCATTCTCGCGCACTTCTGATCTGGATGTTGTGGTTCTCGACCACTTGACGAGTAGCCTCTATCTGGAGTGGAAAGAAGACCTCCGGGCGTACTCGGAGGCTTTCAACGCCCTCTCGATCCACGCCCTTTCGCCAGAGGACTCGTTGGATTTCATCGCCGGGACAGCTGCCGGCGTGTAAGGAGGCACGATGACCGCTCCGCCTCGGACCCTTCCCTCCAGCACCGGCCTGCACGGTGTGCGGTGGCTGCGCAGCAGCTACAGCACGGGCGCGAACAACTGCGTGGAGACGGCCCGACCGTCCTCCGGCCCCGGGGCCGGACTGCTCGCCGTGCGCGACTCCAAGGACCCGGCCGGCCCCGCGCTGCTCGTCTCCCCCGGAAGCTGGACGGAGTTCGTGGCCGCGCTCCACTGATCCGCCGGTCCGCCGGCGCCCGTCCGACCGTCCGTCATCGGGCGGCTCACGGCCGTGTCACGCCGACTCATGGCCGCGTGTCGCCGATCACCTGTACAGCGCGTTCGATCTCGGCCCCGGACAGGTCCGCGCGGGCGGTCAGTCTGAGCCGTGAGATGCCGTCGGGCACGGAGGGAGGACGGAAGCAGCCCACGGACAGGCCGGCCGCCCGGCAGTCGGCCGCCCATCGCACGGCCTGCTCCGGGGACGGGGCGCGCACGGAGACGACCGCGGCGTCGGGGCGTACGGCCTCGAGGCCCGCGGCCGTCAGCCGGTGGTGCAGGGCGCGCGCCACCGCGCCCGCCCGCGCCGCGCGCCCGGGTTCACGGCGCAGCAACCGCAGGGCCGAGAGCGCGGCTCCCGCGGCCGCCGGCGCCAGGCCCGTGTCGAAGATGAACGTCCGGGCCGTGTTGACCAGGTGTTCGACGACCCGTGCCGGGCCGAGCACGGCTCCGCCCTGGCTGCCGAGCGACTTGGACAGCGTGAGCGTCACCACGACGTCCTCGGCGCCGGCGAGCCCCGCCGCGTGCGGGGCGCCGCGCCCGCCGTCCCCGAGCACCCCGAGGCCGTGGGCGTCGTCGAGCACCAGCCCCGCGCCGTGCTCGCGGCACGCCTCCGCCAGCGCGGCGAGCGGAGCGGCGTCCCCGTCGACCGAGAAGACCGTGTCGGACACGGCGACGGCGGCTGCGCCGTGCCCGTCCAGCGCCTTGCGCACGGCGTCGGGGTCGGCGTGCGCCACGACCTGTGTCCTGCCCCGGGCCAGCCGGCAGCCGTCGATCAGGGAGGCGTGGTTGCCGGCGTCGGACACGATCAGCGAGCCGTGCGGGGCCAGCGCGGTGACGGCGGCGAGGTTGGCCGCGTACCCGGAGGAGAGGACGAGGGCCGCCTCGAAGCCGCAGAAGTCGGCCAGTTCGCGTTCCAGCTCGGTGTGCAGTTCGGTGGTGCCGGTGACGAGCCGGGACCCGGTGGCCCCGCCGCCCCAGGTCCGCGCGGCCCGCGCCGCGCCCTCGGCCACCTCCGGATGACGGGCCAGGCCCAGGTAGTCGTTGCTCGCCAGATCGAGGAGCGGGGCGTCGGCGGCCCGCGGGCGCAGGGTCCGTACGAGTCCGGCCCGGCGGCGCAGTTCCGCCTGCTCGTCGATCCAGCCGAACGCCATGGGCCCTCCGGTGCTTTTGTAGGCAACGGACAGAGAGTAGCGGGACGGCCGCCGGAGCACCGTGTGGCCATGCCCACAGCCTGCGGCGCCTCCGTTGTGCGGATCCTCCTTGGCCGGGGCGTCCGGATAGGACAGGATCGGCTCCCATGGACCTGCTGAACACGCTGGTGGACAAGGGGCTTCGGCGCGAGACGCCGACCCGTGCGGAAGCGCTGGCCGTCCTCGGGACGTCCGACGACGAGCTGCTCGACGTGGTGGCCGCGGCCGGAAGGGTGCGGCTGCACTGGTTCGGCCGGCGGGTGAAACTCAACTACCTGGTCAACCTCAAGTCCGGCCTGTGCCCGGAGGACTGCTCCTACTGCTCCCAGCGGCTCGGCTCAAAGGCCGGCATCCTGAAGTACTCCTGGCTCAAGCCCGACCAGGCCTCACAGGCGGCCGCCGCCGGACTGGCGGGGGGCGCCAAGCGGGTGTGCCTGGTGGCCAGCGGCCGCGGTCCGACCGACCGCGACGTGGACCGGGTCTCCGACACGATCCGGGCGATCAAGGAGGGCAACGAGGGCGTCGAGGTGTGCGCCTGCCTCGGGCTGCTCTCCGAGGGCCAGGCGGAACGGCTGCGCGAGGCGGGCGCGGACGCCTACAACCACAACCTCAACACCTCCGAGGCCACCTACGGGGACATCACCACCACACACACGTACGCCGACCGGGTGGACACCGTGCGCAAGGCGCACGGTGTCCACCCGGT
>NZ_LIRG01000161.1 GCF_001419695.1 Streptomyces prasinopilosus | reverse complement strand
CCTTCGGGAGCACCCGGCCTTCGGGCACCAGTGGCTGTCAGGGGATGTTCCCGTTCGGTCACGCATGCGTGAGGCACGCCGCCGACCGGGACGATGCCCCGGGGACGCCTCTCGCCGGCACGCTTGCGGGCCGTGGAAAGACCGGTCGATCCAGCGGAACCGACGGAACCGGCGGGGTCGGAGGGGCCGGTGGGGGGACTAGCGGGATGCGAACGGCTGGTCGGTGCGGACGATCTCCCGGCCCATCGGGAGCAGCGAGACCGGGATCAGCTTGAAGTTGGCGATGCCGAGCGGGATTCCGATGATCGTGACGCACAGGGCGAGGCCGGTGACGATGTGGCCGATGGCCAGCCACCAGCCCGCGAGGACCAGCCACAGCACGTTGCCCACGCAGGACGCGGCACCCGCGTCCCTGCGCTCGATCGCCGTGTACCCGAACGGCCACAGGGCGTAGACACCGATGCGGAAGGCGGCGATGCCGAAGGGGATGCCGATGATCGTGACGCACAGCAGGACACCGGCGAGCAGGTAGCCGAGGAACAGCCAGAAGCCGCTCAGGACGAGCCATATGACGTTCAGGATGGTCTTCACTGCGTTCGACCTGCCATCTTCTCGAGTCGGGCGATGCGCTCCGCCATGGGCGGGTGGGTCGAGAACATCTTCGCGACCCCCTGGCCCGGGCGGAACGGGTTCGCGATCATCATGTGGCTGGCGGTCTCGATGCGGGGCTCGGGGGGCAGGGGAAGCTGTCTGGTGCCCGTTTCCAGTTTGCGCAGGGCGCTTGCGAGGGCGAGGGGGTCGCCGGTCAGCTGAGCGCCGGAGGCGTCGGCCTCGTACTCGCGGGAGCGGCTGATGGCCAGCTTGATGAGGGAGGCGGCGAGGGGCCCCAGGATCATGATGAGCAGCATGCCGAGGATGCCGGGGCCGTCGTCGTCGTTGGAGCGGCCGACCGGGATCAGCCAGGCGAAGTTGACCAGGAACATGATCACGGAGGCGAGGGCGCCGGCGACCGAGGAGATCAGGATGTCCCGGTTGTAGACGTGGCTGAGCTCATGGCCGATGACGCCGCGCAGTTCGCGCTCGTCGAGCAGGCGCAGGATGCCTTCGGTGCAGCACACGGCGGCGTTGCGCGGGTTGCGGCCGGTGGCGAAGGCGTTGGGCGCCTCGGTCGGGGAGATGTACAGGCGGGGCATGGGCTGGCGGGCCTGGGTGGAGAGCTCGCGCACCATGCGGTACAGGCCGGGGGCCTCGAACTCGCTCACGGGCCGGGCCCGCATCGCGCGCAGGGCGAGCTTGTCGCTGTTCCAGTAGGCGTACGCGTTGGTGCCCAGCGCGATCACGACGGCGACGACGAGGCCCGTACGGCCGAAGAAGCTGCCGATGACGATGATGAGCGCGGACAGTCCCCCGAGGAGGACCGCGGTCCTGAGCCCGTTGTGCCGGCGGTGCACGGTACGCCCTCCAAATCGCGCGGCGGGGGGCCTTTCCCCGCCGGTCTTCCCTCTGACCTGCGGTGGCCCCGGGTGTTCTGGCCTCACGTCCAGTGGACCCTCCCGTATACGTCAACGCCGGGCGGGCGGCACAGGTTCCCCGCGGGCCGCGGTGGCACGTGTGAACCGTCCGGGTGACGGCTCCACCCGGACGTCGTGACCGCCGGCCCGCCCGGGTGCCCGCCGTGCCCGTCCGAGCCCTTCCCGTGTCCGTTCAGGGTCCGGAAAGCCCTCCGAACCCCGGCGTGTCGAGGGGACGGGAGGAACCGGGAGGGGGCGGCGTGGGCCCGCCGGCCGGTCAGAAGAGGCCGGTGTCGGTGAGGCGCAGGATCAGTTGGGGCGCGCCGGACAGGGCGATGCCGAGGACTCCGGTGAGGGCGAGCGCGGCGGTGAGCGGGACGGGTACGCGGTGCACGGCCGGTTCCCCGTCGGGAGCGCGGAACAGCAGGGCGGTCCAGCGGAGGTAGTAGACCAGCGCGATGACGACGTTGACGGCCATGACGACGGCGAGCCAGCCGAGTCCGGCGTCGACGGCCGCGGAGAAGACGGTGACCTTGGCGAAGAGGCCGATGATGCCGGGCGGGAGTCCGGCGAGGCACAGCAGGAAGAAGGCCAGGAGCAGGGCGGTGAGCGGGCCGGAGGCGTACAGGCCCCGGTAGTCGGAGACCCGGTTGAGGGTCTTCGTGCGGCCGACCAGGGCGGCGACGGCGAAGGCGCCGAGGTTCACCGTGCCGTACATGAGGGCGTAGGCGAGGGTGGAGCCGATCGACTTCTCGGCGTCGCCGGAGTACGCGGCGGCGGCGATCGGCACCAGGAGGTAACCGGCCTGGCCGACGGAGGACCAGGCCAGGAGGCGTACCGCGCTGTACGCGCGCGTGGCCTGCTGCGCGAGGGCGCCGACGTTGCCGACGGTCATGGTGAGGGCGGCGAGCGCGGCGAGGGCCGGGCCCCAGACCTCGGCGTACGACGGGAGGGCGACGACGGTGACGAGGATCAGGCCGGTGAAGCCGACCGCCTTGCCGATGACCGACAGGTAGGCGGCGATCGGCAGGGGGGCGCCCACGTAGGTGTCGGGGACCCAGAAGTGGAAGGGCACGGCGGCCGTCTTGAAGGCGAAGCCGACGAGGGTGAGGACGACACCGGTCTGGGCGAGGGTGTGGAGCTGCCCGTCGACGGTCTGGACGCGTTCGGCCACCAGGGTGAGGTGGAGGGTTCCGGTGGCGGCGTAGACGAAGCTGATGCCGAGGAGGCTGACCGCGGTGGCGGTCACCGAGGACAGGAAGAACTTCAGGGCCGCTTCGGACGACTTCCGGTCGCCGTGCCTGAGGCCGACCAGGGCGAAGGCGGGCAGGGAGGCGACCTCCAGGGCGACGACGAGGGTCGCGAGGTCGCGGGAGGCGGGCAGGAGGGCGGCGCCCGCGACGGAGGACAGGAACAGGAACCAGTACTCGCCCTCGGGGAGCCTCTTGTCGGCGTCCTTGAGGGCGGTGACCGACAGGAGGGCGGTCAGGAGTGCGCCGCCGAGCACCAGGAACTGGATGACGAGGGTGAACCGGTCGGCGGTGTAGCTGCACACTCCGGGATCGCCGACCAGGCAGAACGTGCTGCGGTCGGCGTCGAGGAGAGGAAGCAGCAGGAGCGTGGCGGCGGCGAGTCCGGCCACCGCGAGCCATCCGAGAAGCGGTTTCCTGGCCTCGCCGACGAACAGGTCGGCGACGAGGACGGCCAGTCCGACGAGGGCCGCGACGACGGGCGGCGCGATGGCGAGCCAGTCGACGGACTGGACGAGGGAGCTCATCGGGTGCCTCCTGCGAGGAGCTGCTGCACGGCCGGGTCGGTCAGTCCGATCAGAGCCCCGGGCCACAGTCCGGCCACGACGGTGAGGACGACGAGCGGGGTCCAGGCCGCGAATTCGTGGCCGCGGACGTCGGTGAGGGCCGTGGCCTGTTCCGGCGGGGCGCCCATACAGACCCTGCGGACGACGACGAGCAGGTACGCGGCGGTCAGCAGGGTGCCGAAGGCTCCGACGGACATGAAGACGAGGAAGGCGGGGCGGCTGAGTCCGGCGGCGGGGTCGAACGCGCCGAAGAGGGCGAGCATCTCCCCCCAGAATCCGGCGAGGCCGGGCAGGCCGAGGGAGGCGACGGCGGCGAAGGCGAGCAGTCCGCCGAGGCGCGGCGCCCTGCCGTAGAGGGCGGCTCCGGCCGGGAGCCGGCCCGGTGCGGCGGGGCCGCCCGGTGCGGAGCGGAGGCTGGACGACAGACGGGAGAGGGCGTCGAGGTCGACGGTGCCGGTGCGCTCCTTGAGGGCGCCGACGAGGAAGAAGAGCAGACCGGTGATGAGACCGTGGGCGATGTTGGCGAAGAGGGCGCCGTTGACGCCGGTCGGGGTCATGGTGGCGATGCCGAGGAGGACGAAGCCCATGTGGCCGACGGAGGAGTAGGCGATGAGGCGTTTGAGGTCGCCCTTGGCGCCTTCCTTGGTGAGGGCGAGGCAGGCGAGGGAGCCGTAGACGATGCCGACGACGGCGAAGGCGGCGAGGTAGGGCGCGAAGGTGCGGAAGCCGTCCGGGGCGGCGGGGAGCAGGATCCGCACGAACCCGTACGTGCCCATCTTCAGCAGGACGCCGGCCAGCAGGACGGAGCCGACCGTCGGGGCGGCGGTGTGGGCGTCGGGCAGCCAGCTGTGCAGCGGCCACATCGGGGTCTTGACCGCGAGCCCGATCCCGATCGCCAGTACGGCGACGATCTGCACGGACACGGTGAGTGACCGGCCGTTGTCAGTGGCGAGTGCCACCATGTCGAATGTGCCCGCCTTGATCCCGATCAGGAGCAGGCCGAGCAGCATGACCACGGAGCCGAGCAGCGTGTAGAGGACGAACTTCCAGGCGGCCCCGGCCCGGCCCTCGCCGCCCCAGCGGGCGATGAGGAAGTACATCGGGATCAGGACCATCTCGAAGGCGAGGAAGAACAGGATCAGGTCGAGGACGGCGAAGGCCGCGAGGGTGCCGGACTCGAGGACGAGCAGCAGGGCGACGAAGGCCTTCGGGGACGGGCCGGCCGGCGGTTCGAAGTACGCGTGGAGCGCGCTGAGGAAGGTCAGCAGCGCGGTCAGGACCAGGAGGGGGAGGGAGATGCCGTCGGTGCCGAGGTGGATGCGCACGTCGAGTGCGGGGATCCAGCTGATGTCGGTCGTGGCCTGCATCCTCGACGGGTGGTCGTGGTCGAAGCCGAGCGCGAGGACGATCGCCGCGACGAGGACGGCGCCGGTGACGGTCACGCCGTGCCGGAGCACGGCCTGGTCGGGTGACTTCCCCCTGAGTCCCGGCGGGGCCGGGAGGAGGGCGGCGGCGGCTCCCAGCAGCGGGGCGACGAGGAGGAACGCCAGAAGGAACTGCATCACGGACTCGCTGATATCGATCACGTCTGGTCACGCTCCCGTGGCGGCGAGGACGACGGCGACCGCGAGGACGACGGTGCCGGCGAGCAGCGCGCTCACATAGGTCTGCAGATTGCCGGTCTGGGCGCGTCGTACGGCGGTGCCGAGCCACCGGGGCAGCGTTCCCGCGCCGCGTACGTAGGTGTCGACGACCTCGCGGTCGAGGAAGCGGACCAGGGCGGCCGCGGCCCGGACGGGCCGGACGAACAGGGCCGTGTAGACGGCGTCCAGGTGGAAGCCGGCGGCCGCGTGACGGTGCAGGGGGCCGAGCAGCAGCCGCCCGGGATCCGACGGGTCGGGTGCGGACGCGATGTCCCCGTAGGCGGGCTCGTGGCCGGCGATCGCCTCCGCCTCGACCCGTCCGGCGTCGCGCTCCGGGTGGGCGGTAACGGCGCCCAGGGGGAAGCGGGCGGCGTGGACGGTGGTGTGGCGCCAGGCGGCGTAGGTGACGATGCCACCGACCAGGGCGACGCCGGTGCCGAGCACCGAGGTGGTGAGGGTCGGTGCGAGGTCGTGTCCGTCGAACCAGTCGGGCAGCGCGCGGAAGGCGAAGCCGCCCAGGGTGAGGGAGGGGATCGCGAGCACCCACAGCACGACGGTCATGGTGAGGGGCTGCCTGCCGTGGTCGGGGGCCTCGGTGCCGTGTCCGCGGAAGGCCAGCAGCCACAGGCGCGTCGCGTACGCGGCGGTGAGCAGGGCGGTGGCCAGGCCGGCGAGGAGGACGATCCAGCCCGCTGCGGCGGGGGCCTGCCCGGTGTGGCCGGTGACGACGTGTTCGGCCGCTCCGAGGACGGCCTCCTTGGAGAAGAAACCGCTGAACGGCGGGATCGCGGCCAGTGCGAGGAGCCCCACGGTCATCGTCCAGTAGGCGTCGGGGACGCGGTCACGCAGGTGGCTCATGCGGGACGTGACGGCCAGCGAGTTGGTGCCGGCCGCGTGGATGATCACACCGGCGGCGAGGAACAGCAGCGCCTTGAAGGCGCCGTGGGACAGGAGGTGGAAGACGGCGGCTCCGCGTTCGCCGACGGCGAGGGCGCCGGTCATGTAGCCGAGCTGGCCGATCGTCGAGTAGGCGAGGACGCGTTTGATGTCGTCCTGGGCGAGCGCGGCGAGCGCCGAGCCGGTCATGGTGACGGCGGCCATGACGGCGAGGACGGTCATCGTGGCCCGGGAGGCGGCGAAGAGCGGGAGGAGACGGGCGACGAAGTAGACGCCGGCGGCGACCATCGTCGCGGCGTGGATCAGCGCGGAGACGGGGGTCGGGCCCGCCATCGCGTCGGGGAGCCAGGTGTGCAGGGGGAACTGCGCCGACTTGCCCGCCACGCCCGCCAGGAGGAGCAGGGCGATCAGGGTGGGGTGCTCGATGCCGCCGTTCGCGACGGCGTCGAGGACGCGGGTGATCCGGAAGGAGCCGGTCTCGCCGGCGAGGGCGAACAGGCCGATGAGGAAGGGGACGTCGCCGAGTTTGGTGACCAGGAAGGCCTTCAGGGAGGCGGCGCGGGCCTCGGGGGTCTCCCAGTAGTGGCCGACGAGGAAGTAGGAGCAGATGCCCATGACCTCCCAGCCGACCAGCAGCACCATCAGGTCGCCGGAGTAGACGACGAGGAACATCGCGGAGGTGAACAGGGAGACGAGGGCCGCGTAGGAGGGGTAGCGCGGGTCGTCGCGGAGGTAGCCCGTCGAGTAGATCTGCACGCAGGTGGCGACGACACCGACGACCACGGCGGTGAGGGCGGCGAAACCGTCGATGTGCAGGGCCAGTTCGACGGGGACGGAACCGGTGGGGGTGAGTTCGGTGGCGGCGTCGACGGCCCGGCCGCCGCCCTGGCGCACGGCGACCGCGACGGCCAGGAGGAGGGCGGCGAGCGTGGGCAGGACCGCGAGCGGGCGGACGAAGCCCGGGGCCGTGCGGCCCAGGAGCAGTCCGGCGATCGCGCCGAGGAACGGAAGGAGGGGGACGAGGACGGCGAGGGTGGTCGTGGTCACGCGGTGGCCTCGGCCTTCGTGACGGCCGCCCGGGTCGTGGGGGCGTCGTCGCTGTCGGGTGCGGCGCCGCCCGGTCCGCCCGGACTGCCCGGTCCGCCGGGGCCGCCCGGGCCGTCGGTGTCGTCGGGGCCGGGGCTCTCGGCGGTGTCGCGGAGCTTGTCGATGTTCGCGGTGCCGCGGTTGCGGTGGACGGCGAGGACGATCGCCAGGCCGATGCCGATCTCGGCGGCGGCGATGGCGATGGTGAACAGGGCGAGGGCCTGGCCGGAGTGCAGGGTCTCCTCGGCGGTCCTGCTGAGCCAGACGTCGAAGGCGACCAGGTTCAGGTTGACGGCGTTGAGCATCAGCTCGACCGACATCAGGACCAGGATCGCGTTGCGGCGGGCGAGGACTCCGTACAGGCCGGTGCAGAAGAGGAGGGCGGACAGCACGACGGGATAGGCGAGGTGCATCAGCGGTTCCCTTCCGCGTCGCGGCGGCGGGCGGCCGGCGCGCGGCCCGGTCCGGGGGCCGGTTCCGGAGCCGGTTCCGCGGGGGATCCGTGGGGGGTTTTGGAGGTGGCTCCGGCGCCCGTTTCCCGTGGCTCGGCCTCCCGGGGCTCGGCCTCCCGTGCCGCGGCGGCCGTGTTCGCCCTGCGGGAGAGGACGATCGCGCCGACGAGGGCGGCCAGGAGGAGGACGGAGAGGGCCTCGAAGGGGAGGACCCAGTGCTGGAAGAGGCCGGCACCGGTCACGTCGGTGGAGCCGGCGGGCGCGCCGTCCAGGTCGATCCAGGTCGTGCGGAAGGCGTCGACGACGACCCAGACCAGGGCGACGGCCGCGGCGACGGCCACGGCGAGGGCGACCCGGCGGTTGCCGGAGTCGGCGTCCGGGGAGCGGCCGATGGGCGCTCTGGTGAGCATCAGGCCGAACAGGAGCAGGACGACGACCGAACCCACGTAGATCAGGACCTGCACCCAGGCGATGAACTCGGCGGTGAGCAGGAGGTATTCGACGGCGAGTCCACCGAGGGCCACCACCAGCCACAGGGCGGCGTGCACCAGTTGCCTGGTGGTGACGGTGACGACGGCGGCACCGAAGGTGACCAGGCCGACCAGGAGGAAGGCGATCTCCACACCGGTCGGGGAGAGGAAGCCCCGCGCCTCGGCGGCGGTGGTGACGGTGGTGGTCGTGGCGTGCGCGACCGTGCCGGCGGCTGCGGCGAGGGTCACGAATCCTCCCCCTTCGGGTCTGCCTGCGGGCCGGGGTGCGGGTCGGGCCGAGCGGCGGCCTGGGCGGCCAGTTTGTCGGCCGTCTTGCGGGCGGCGGCGAGCTCCTTCGGTTCCTCGGCCGCGGGGTCGAGGGCCGGCGGGGCCGGGACCGTCCACATCCACTCGCGGAGCTTGTCCCGTTCGTGGGTGAGTTCGCGGATGTCGGTCTCGGCGTACTCGAACTCGGGGGACCAGAACAGGGCGTCGAAAGGACAGACCTCGATGCAGATACCGCAGTACATGCACAGGGAGAAGTCGATGGCGAACCGGTCGAGGACGTTGCGGCTGCGGTCACGGCCGCCGGGCGCCGCCGCCGGGACGGTCTCCTTGTGGGAGTCGATGTAGATGCACCAGTCCGGGCACTCGCGGGCGCACAGCATGCAGACCGTGCAGTTCTCCTCGAACAGCCCGATCACCCCTCGGGTGCGAGGGGCGAGGGCGGGCTGGGTGTCCGGGTACTGGGCGGTGACGGACTTCTTCGTCATCGTCCGCAGGGTGACGGCCAGGCCCTTGGCCAGGCCGGAACCGGGGAAGCCGGGAAGAGGGGACATGGCTAGGAGATCACCACCTTGACGACGCCGGTGAGGGCGATCTGAGCTAGGGCGAGGGGGACGAGGAGGGTCCAGGACAGTTTCTGCAGCTGGTCCTCGCGCAGGCGGGGATGGGTGACGCGGAGCCAGATGACGACGAAGGCGAGGACCGCGGTCTTCAGCAGGGTCCAGACCCAGCCGAGGCCGTCGGCGCCCCACGGGCCGTGCCAGCCGCCCAGGAAGAGGACGGTGGTCAGGCCGCACAGGACGACGATCCCGGCGTACTCGGCGAGGAGGAAGAGCGCGAACCGCAGACCGGTGTACTCGGTGTACGCGCCGAAGATGATCTCCGAGTCGGCCACGGGCATGTCGAAGGGCGGCCGCTGGAGTTCGGCGAGTCCGGCGACGAAGAAGACGATCGCGCCGACGATCTGCCAGGGCAGCCACCACCACTCGAACGCGTCGAGGATGCCGACGAGTGAGACGGTGCCGGCCGCCATCGCCACCGAGGCGGCGGCGAGCAGCATCGGCAGTTCGTAGGCGAGAAGCTGGGCGGCGGTGCGCAGCCCGCCGAGGAGGGAGAACTTGTTGGCGGAGGCCCACCCGGCCATCAGCGAGCCGAGGACGCCCACGCCCATCACCGCGAGCACGAAGAACACGCCCGCGTCCAGCACCTGACCGACGGCGCCCTCGCCTGGGCCGATCGGGAGGGCGAGCAGGACGAGGAGGTACGGCAGGAGGGCGACGGCGGGGGCGAGCTGGAAGACACGGCGGTCGGCACCGGCCGGGACCACGTCCTCCTTCTGCGCGAACTTCACGCCGTCGGCGACGAGCTGGGCCCAGCCGTGGAAGCCGCCCGCGTACATCGGGCCCAGGCGGCCCTGCATGTGCGCCATCACCTTGTGCTCGGTCTGACCGACGATCAGGGGGAGGGTGAGGAAGACGACGAAGACGATCAGGAGTCGCAGGGCGACGTCGAGTACGTCGTTCACCGCGGGCCTCCCGAGGGGGTGCCGGGGGTCCCGGGGCCCGACTCCGGGCCGGGGCCCGACTCCGAATCGGAGCCCGAGGAGCCCGGCTCCGGGTCGGGGCCCGGTGCGGGAGCGGGAGCGGGCCCGGTCTCCGCTTCGGCTTCGGGTGCGGTCCCGGACCCGCCTGCCGCGTCGCGCTCGGGTTCGGGTTCGGGCTCGGCGTGCGCCGGGCGGGCGTGGTGCCAGGGGGCGTCCGGACTGCGCGGCGCGGTGGAGGGCTTGGCACCTGGTGCCGCGGCCCGGTGCGGCGCCTCCGTCCCCCCTGAGGTCCCGGGGGTGTCCGGCGGAGCGGTCCTGTCCGGCGGCGTGGTCGTGTCCGGCGTCCCGGTGGCGTCCGGCGGCGTGGTCGGGCGGGTCGCGGAGCCCTCCGACGCGGTGCGTGCGCGGCGGGGGCCTCGTTCGCCGGCGGGCCTCGACGAGGGCGCCTGGGACCGCTGGCTCACGGAGCCTTCGGAGGCGCTTCGGGTGCGGCGTCCGGCGGGCGGTGCCTCGGGCGTGTCGGTGCCGGGACCGGCAACGGGGCCGACCGTGTCCTCCGGGGACTTCGCCGCCTCCTCGGACGTCCCGGACACGGCTGCCGCCGGCCGCTCGCGCTGGGAAGCCGAGCCCTCGCTCGCGCTCCGGGTGCGGCGCGCCCGGAGCGCGAGCG